>JAFGPJ010000455.1 GCA_016936275.1 Sedimentisphaerales bacterium | reverse complement strand
GGCACAAAGGATTTGGTGTTCGTCTCCAGCCTTGCAGGGTCGGCTTAGTTGAATAGATGCTCTGTTCTGTCTCTGAATTATGATATTCATAAAGCGGCGCGATACATGAATTCTCGCTCTGCGTTTCGTTCGCTGACAGGGCATAAAAAAGCGGCTCAGCAGATGAATTAGGACGCTTAGCGGTCAGCCCCTTATCAACGTAGATAGGGACAAGATCCTCGTGAGTCCTTTTTGGCTCCACAACGTAAAACGGTATCGATTCGACAGAGTCCCATTGATTTGTATTTTCCACGCCGTCCAGGAGCAGATAATACCTTTGGTCATTCTCATCACGTATTTGATAGACCGCCACCGGCACAGCGAGGCGCGGATCATCAAGGTTCAAGCAGTACATAATCTGATTGTAGTCGTAACGCGGCGTGGCGGTTTCAGCCGAGCCGGAGAACGTGTGTGAATAAGTACCTTCGAAGAAAATAATCCGGCCGCCTTCTTTGTCGAAAAACGGATGCTGTTTCGGATTGTAGAAAGAATACTTATTGTGGGTAACGATTTTTCTTGCATAGACCCACGGCCCGACGGGCGTGTCGGCCTCGGCGTACCAGACTTCTCCTAAGAATGAGCTTTCGCCGAACTGCTGAACGAAGATACCAATCCATCGCTTTCTGTAGGCGTTGAAATAGACCGATCCATTATGAGGAGTGATGGACTTGCCCGTCTCGACGTCGTAAACCTTCACGCCCTTTGCCTCCTGTTCCAGAGCTTCGATGATGTCGTCTTTGGTCTTGTTTTGTGATGCAATTATCTCAGCGAACGTGACCCACCGGCAGTCAGCCTTTGATTGGCCCAAATCGATCCGGTTATTGTCGGATAGACTCGGCACAAGTGACGTAAGAACTTCATATCGATTAGAATCGATAACATCATCCCATCGCGCCCGGACACGCAAGCGCGCTCCCATCGGAGACGGTGAGGTGAAATAGTAATATGGTTGGCCATCCACTTCGACGCCGAAGGCATGTCCCGTGTTTCGATAAGGCAGAAATTCCAGGTCCCCACGAACCAGCGGCTCGAAAGTTTCTGTCTCATCGTTGAAAACCATCAATCCTCGCTCGAGCACATCTGAGAGCCCTTTAAGTCGTGCGAACTTGGCCACCATGCGCTCGTTGCCCTGCGGATCTTGGACCGTCAGCAGCCCATCGAGCCAGACGAGTCCCGGTTCTTTGAGGGGGCTCATCGGCCGGCTGAATCCACCTTCGTCAACATAGTATTCGAGATCGACGCCGAGAGAAGGGTCGAGTCCTCCCCGCTCAGGCAGGTCGGAAAATGCGCCGGACATTGCGAAGTTACCGAGCGGGTATGAGGGTCTTGAAGTATCGCCCCACATCCAGAACAGCCGACCGTGATAGATGCAGGTGAACACAGAATCCTGCCCCGTGACCTGTCCGTTAATGACCGGATTTTTCAGCGGAACCAGCGTATCGGTGAGGATACTGTCACGGTAGATTCCCTGGCCCGTGACGCGATAAAGCCGCTCGGCGATATTGAGCCGGTCGATTTTGATAACGGCACTGGTTCCGGGCGAAGTCTTCAGCCTTGTTCCATTGAAGCCGAACCCGTCTTTTGGAAATTCGTAGCCGTGGCTTTCAAGAAAGAAAAACACCTCTCTATCCATCAGTCCCGGCTCGTAATACGCCACGATTCCGTTGCTGTCGGTGTAATAGCGGGCGTTGTTGGTCGTTCGTAACTCGACTAAAGGCACGCCCCTGCCGGTCTGCCGGTCCACCACCTGAATCTTGAAATATTTGTTTGAGGAATCTTGGGCGACATCTGCTTTGCTGTCGAATGTCACTAATAAATGTACGGCCATTACATCAAGGCAGAATATGATTGATTTGAGTCGATGCATGTCCGAATTCCCGAATAGATTCGATCTGACATTCTCTGTTTGAATGCTCGAAAAGCATAATTTTCTTTATACGATTCCAATGATTCTATTAGGACCCGTGCGAAGATTCAAGACTTTAACCATACGGATATATTGATACTTTTCAATTCCGTGAGGTATGTCTGTCCTCGATACGCCGCATACATCTGCGGGCCCTGTGCTCCAGCGTGGTCAGCGATGACTTGAGCTGCCGGTCTTTAGTGTCGCCGGATATTTGCATCAGCCGTTCGATGACCAGGTGGAGCTTAGTCAGATGACGTTCCGGAGCAATATTTTGAATTGCCCACTGCTCAATATTTTCTTCAACATCTTCAATGTACCGGTCAATCCGTTTGAACTCTTCTCTCTCCATTTGAGACCTCCTCTGAGAGGAGCATTATGTGCCCATGGTGGTTGCCTGGTTTGCTGCTGTCAAGAAAGAAGAATTATTGTTTCAGATATGGATACGTTCCTTCGCAACAAAATATTTGGCCTCCCGGGTCAGGCATAATCTGCTTACCCTCTCGTTGCCTTTATGTTATTGAACAAGCCTCGTTATATTATGCAAGAAGGCCGGATACAACATTGAAGAAAGGAGCCTTCTCACCACTTCTCCTTGTGTAACGATTTGGCTCTTATTAGCCAAGATGTATTTTGGCAGATTCAATGTGGATTGTCAATCGTGGTAAATACATATTTTTTAATTTTTTTCATGCTGGCTTACTTTTGCCCCCTCATGCTCTCCAGGGGCGTTTTCTTCTCAAATTCGAGGATATTTGATCTTTGGCAATGAGCACATTTTCCTTAATCTGGAAATCGAACATGCCCACACATACAAAATCGGCCCCATTTCTGAAAGCATACTCGAAGCCTTCGCTCGGATGGATAGCACCTGCCGCCAATACCTTGAAGGCGATCCACGGCTTTTCCACGTTTTTCATAAATTCGATAGTCTTCTCAGGACTGATAGACCATATATTGTCGTGATCGTAGGGACTGCCGCTATCGACATTAAATTCCACTCTGTTCTCTCTCGGTGTAGCTGACCAATAATTGCCGTGATGCAGGGTCTTCATGTAAAAGTCAGCGTCAATCCCGGCCTTTTCGACGGCAATAGGCACTTCTATCGAATGGCCGCCAATGCCGGCGATTAATCCTTTGCTCTTTATAAATTCGACGGCTTTTCCGAGCAAATCGACACGGCCGTTCTTCACGAAGCTGTCTCCGACGCCGCCCTGTACGTATGCTCCAATTGCTCCATTATCGACGGCCCTTTGTATGTCGCTTGTCAGGTCGTTTGCCTTCGGATGGATCTGCGCAATCCACTGTATCTTTCCACCTCTTTCTTGCCAGTACTTATTGAGATACCCCGAAGATGCCGTTATAATTGCGTTCACGCCCTCTTGTTCACATTTCTCAAGAGTCTCCATTATCTTTTCTTCCGTGCTGTAGGCCAGAAACAGCTCACGCAGGTAACTCAGATCTCTGCTATGGGACCAGCCGCTAAATTGGTTTCCGCCAATGATCAATCTGCTTATTTGGACGCTGCCGATCCTGCCTGTTGGAAACGCATTTGCAGACTTTTTCTGTTCAGGCGAAGCCGCGTCTTTTGCTGTCGCTGCCGACGTAGCTGTCCGGGGAAAGCCGGATGCTGATGTAACTGCTGCTGAGGTGATAAGAGATTTCTTAAAGAGCTGCCGGCGGTTCAGATGTTTTGTCATTTTAAAATCCTCTTTTCGTTTATAGTCGGACCTGTTAACTCAATTTCACATATATGTATTATTCTGCCATACTGATTTTACTATATGTTCGAAGAACTCAAAGGAAAAACAAGGTTATGATGCACATACAACTGCCACTGAGGCATTAAAAAAGGGAGTTTGAAAGCCAACGGTCGGATTCGAACCGACAACCACTGGTTTACAAAACCAAATTCCCTCCTTGTTTCTGGATTGAAAACGCATTATTGAACGAAAAACGAAGGTGATTGTGGTGATTAAGGACACTGCTGTGAATAAAAATGGTGTCATTTTAGTGTCATAATGTCACGCGCATATTTGATCTTTATCGATTGTGATCAGTCATATTCAATGCGAACTGTTAAAGCGAATTTGGGATATTATCATGTTGGATTCAATTTGTGGTTAGCATCCGGTTGGTTTGGAATTCTGACCTTATTGAACCATGCGTCTGACTTGCTCTAAATAACGCTGGACATGGACATGGTGTTTGAAAGTCTGTGCAGCTTCTATTCACCAAATGTGCTCCAATAGAAGATTCGACGAGTCTGCCCCAAAAATCATGGTCCGATTGTATTTCGGCAAATGATCGACTAGATAACGCGGTCAATAACAGTTTGTTAATGAAGGAAGAAATTGATAGTAGTATTTGTTCGTTTCTGTTAATGATCGTGTACTTGCCCATCGGAACTCAAAGTGTGCGAAGGTGGGACTATGATCAAGGCGTTCGTCAAATCACTTACTGAGGCGGCGAGTCACTGTGCGCAAAATGGTATCTAGTACCGAATCCAAATGCTTGCCTGCATCTTCGGCGAGAAACCGTAATACGTTGTAGTCATTTTCCTGTAAGAGAACATCCTTGCGTCGATCCCGACGGTAGGCATCAGGATTGGCCAGATGCTGCGAACCGTCTAATTCGATTGCGATACGGCCCTCTGGCCATAATAAGTCCACTTCCATTTGGCCCCAGCCGTCAAAGGGGATGGGTAATTTGGCGTTGAGCTGGAAGAACCCTGCTGTTTCCGTCAGGCTTTCCAAACGCCGATACAAGAAGGCCTCGCTGGCACTTCGGGCCCGTTCGATTCCCTTGGACGTGGCTTTGACTGGTCGTGAAGCGTGTACAAAGAGATTGGCCAGTGTAGCATCCACGCCGTCCCGCACCAGACGACGCACACTGGCTGCATAGTCGTTTTTCCATTTGGGATCCACGGGCAGTGGTACGTCAGGTGGCCATCCTGGCACCGCACTAGCTGGCAGCAGGATCGAGTATCCCACTGCTTCATAACCGCGACAACGCCTATCGAACATGCGTGACAGCATCGGGACATTCAGATCAGCGTAATCATACACACGCACTTCGCGTTTGCCTTCGTTGAGACGGTGCAAGCGGCCCACGTACTGAGCGATTGTCCCTCGCCAGGAAACAGGCAGCGTTACGAATAAAGTGTCCAGACGCGGATCATCAAATCCCTCACCGATATAGCGTCCGGTAGCCAGTATCACTCGCGGCTCGTTCACACGGATAGACGACATACGTAATGAGGCCTCACGCATGCGCTTGGTTCCCATGCCACCGCTGAGCACGATGACATGGCGAATCTTTGCCTCTAACCGTAAAGATAGAGTTTTGAGGTGCTCCTTGCACTCCGTCAAAACTAGTGGGCAGCGGCCGTCACGAACGGCATGCACCACATCCGCGCAAATGAGATCATTGCGCTCGTCGTCCACAATCAGCTCACCGTAAAGCACCTGAAATTGGAGGCGTTTATCCGGATCAGCAGGCTGCACCGGTTGAAACGAGGTAGGACGCACGTGCACTGTGTGCGAAAAGGGCCGTTCGGTAGCCTGGGATTTAGCGTCCACACGATATCGTATCGGCCCGCACTGCATAAAGATTATCGGGTGGTGTCCGTCCTTGCGAGTCACCGTAGCGGATAGTCCGGTCACGTATTTAGCCTTGGCTCGACGTACAACCTGTTCGAAACTTGAGGCGGAAAGATGCTGACATTCGTCGGCAACTATATGCCCGTAGTCCGCCACACAGTCCTTGACCACACCCTTTCTGATCAGGTTCTGAATGATTGCCACGTCCAGCGTGCCATTGGGCTTGTTACGACCACCTCCTATGCAGCCAATCGCTTTCTTGGGTAGATGGAGGAATATTGACAAACGATCAATCCACTGCTCCAACAACTGACGTCGATGTACGAGCACCAGTGTGTTTACCCCGCGTTGAGCAATAAGCCAAGCTGCAATCACGGTCTTGCCGAAGGCAGTGGTTGCGGACAATACCCCAATATCATGAGCCTCCATTGATTTTGCGGCCTTCTCTTGCTCCGGACGCAACGCGCCGGAAAACCTAACATCGATCGGGGTGCCGGCAAATCGCTCATCGTGCAGGGTGATTTTGATACCTAAATCCCTAAGAAGACTCTGTAAGTCCTCCAAGCATCCACGTGGCAGAGCGACGTATTGATCAAGATCTTCGGCACAACCAATGACACGCGGCTTTCCGTAGGTAGGCAGGCGCATTGCCTGAGCCCTATAGAATTCCGGATTCTGAAAGGCAGCCAACCGGATCAAACGATTGCGGAATCTAGGTGACAGTGGGTCTTTGGGGATGTAGATCTGGCCACCCAGCGTCAACTCAAGCTCCTCTGGCAAGGGTCCATTTATCGGTGGCTGTCGACGTCCTGATGGAGGAGTAGTCCATGGCTCGTCGTCATCATCCGTAAGGGCCATTCGTACCCCTACAATGCGGCCTTTTTTCTCTGCTCCATGAACGAGGTCTTCGATGGTCGCACGATCGATCTTGCGTATGGATGATAAATAGGCCCACTGATCTGGGTATGGCTGACCGGCATTATCGAGAAATACGGTATTCCCATGTTCCTTCGCCTGTTTCTGGAGCGGTAGGGCGATCAAATTGCCGAAACCGCCCTGGGGCAGTGTGTCCTGGTTGGGAAAGAACCGATCATACGAATCCAGTCCCACATCCGGTCGGCATTCCATGGTCTCCGTCAGGATGTTTGCTCCCAGCCGGCGTGCCAAGCCAGCGGCAATAGGCTCCGCAAAGAACAACCAAACATGCCCTCCGTGCCCGGATCGAGACCGTTCCAGTGAGGCAGCCAGCTTCATGTCTCGACAGACGGACAGAAAAGCAAAGGCGTCTTGCTGCCAATGTGTCTTGTCAAAATCGACTGCCAGAAAGAAACAAGTCTCGTCCCTCAGCATCGGGTAAACACCGATGACAAAATCACGCCCTCCCTCATCCCGGCCCGAGAGATGCCAACGAATGACCTCTTGGGTCATTGCAAGGAAACGATGCTGGGGACAATCAACACACCTAATTCGGGGTTTCTCGCATACCCCAGGAACCCATTCATTGGCGCAGGCTGGCTGATACCCGGATTTGCCCGTTCGCCGACTCTCGAAACGACGGGGGTACACATCATCCCGTCCACGGAAAAGCGACCGGAACAAAGCAATCTTGGCTGCTACCGAAGAATTATGATTAGCAGAATCTCCCATTCTTTAATATCATCTGACATTTCCCATATGATGTCATAGACAGTTCTTTTTCATGATCTGCGCTTCATGACAAGGTCGTATTCCTTCCATATTACACTATGTTTCATTTCAACCAATGTTCTGTCGGCGTAGCCAAGAACTCATCCAAAGGTATGCCTTGACCCCCAACCAACAATCGGCGTTTGACAGGAAACATTTTGCAGAAAGTTTCCATGCCAGGCAATGTATATGACTTAGCTGTACTCTTGACCTCAATTGCTGTCAGTGCCTTTCCTAAACGGAGAATGAAATCAACTTCCCTATTACGGTCTAACCAATAGAATATTTCTATGCGTTTGCTTTTTGCATCGTTGACCAAATGTGCTCCAACGGAAGATTCGACTAATCTACCCCAATAATCACGGTCCGATTGTACTTCGCTAAATGATCGATTAGATAACGCAGTCATGAGCGCTGTGTTTTGTACTAATAATTTTGGACTTGAACCTCTTTGCCGAACACGTTGGCCTGCATATTTAGGTAATCCGATTAATAAACCTGCTCCATTTAATAAATCCAGATAATGCGCCAACGTAGTAGTATTACCTGCCTCCTGCAGTTGACCAACCATCTTCTGGTAAGAAATGATCTGCCCTGAATACTCACAGCCAAGATGAAATAGTCTTCGTAACAAAGCCGGCTTATCTACACGGTTCATTAGTAAAATATCTCTGGAGATTGTTGTTTCAATCAAAGAATCTACAATGTAATTTAACCAGCGATCATGCTCGTCGACCAAGGTCGCTGCTCCTGGGTAACCTCCAAAATAGATGTACTGCTCCAACGTAAAACTGAAGCACTGTTTCATTTCGTTATATGACCAATGTGTAATTGGGATAAGCTCAAAACGGCCGGTCAAACTTTCGGTAAGCCCTTTTTGCACTAACAGAGGAGAAGAACCCAATATCATTACTCTTAGGGGAGTCTTGTTTACCGTATCTTCGTCCCACAATTTCTTAACAGTTTCAGACCAACCAGATATTTTTTGTGCCTCATCAATAATTAGTAAAGCTGGGCGTTGCCCATTATTAGAGATGGTTTTCGTTCGGGCAATGTCCCATTGTTGGTTTAGCCAGGTTCGGTCTTGTAGAGTAGGTTCGTCAGCAGATACATAATGTGAAGGTAGACCGCATTTTTCAATAGCCTGTCTGGCTAACGTCGTTTTACCAACCTGCCGAGGTCCAGCTAATACTTGTATAAAACGTCTTTCCTCAAGAATACGTTTAAGTATCGTTTCAAAAACTGGTCTTTTGTAATTGTCCATAATGACCTCCCTGTAAATTACTCAATATCCTGAGTAATTATACTCACAAGCGTATTGGAGCGTCAATGGCAGTTCTTTAATGAAGGAAGAAATTGGTAATATTATTTGTTCGTTTCTGTTGATGAGAGCCTATAGATCACTGGTCATTTAGAACAGCGCTCCCTTTTCGGCAGTTGACTATTTCCAACGCCGCGTTGTGGAGACAAAATGGTGTTTAGAAAAGAAAAGGATGGAAATAGAGTGAAACTCTTTGAAACATAAAGGCTTACAGAAAGCCAACGGTCGGATTCGAACCGACAACCACTGGTTTACAAAACCAGAGCTCTGCCGTTGAGCTACGTTGGCGTTGTTTTCATCGATATACGCGTATATCGACCTCAAGTGTGGTGCTATTTTACATTTAACCGGAGATTCCTGCAAGAAAATTACTCCGGCTGGAAAACGAACAAGTATGGAATTTCGGTTCGGCCGTAAAAAAAGGCATTATATGAAGATACGTTTAGCAAAAGAAATATTGTTCAAGAGCGGCAAATTTGAGTATGATTAGAATTGGCCAAGCCGGGAATGAGCCGGTCTGGTTTAATACGTCAAATATCGTTTATTGTTATAAGAGGAGATATTCGATGAAGCGGCAAAAAACGATGGGTGATATCGGCCTGCTATCGGCATTTTTTCGCCCTCTAACTGGTTTTAGGGCTTTCCTTGTATTGCTTGTGGTTTGCAGCGCTTGCGTTGCCGAGGACTGGGCGACTTACCGTTCTGACATAACTCGGAGCGGAGTTGCCGCCGAAACGGTCGGCCCGGAGCTTTTTCTGCAATGGAAATATATCCCAGCTCATAAGCCCAAACCGGCCTGGCCGATGCCATCCGAAGAGCTGCCGAGAATGCACAACGACAATGCGTATCACGTCGTGATGGCCGACGGCAGCGCCTATTTCGGCTCCGGCACGACAGATAAAATCTATTCTATCGACGTGGCCAAAGGCGATGTACGCTGGACGTTCTTTGCCGAAGGGCCGATTCGTTTTGCCCCCACAGTTTATGACGGCAAGGTTTATTTCGGTTCGGATGATGGTTATGTATATTGTCTCGACGGCAAAGACGGCTCGCTCATTTGGAAATACCGCCCCGGAACCAGTGATGAGAAAATCATCGGCAACGGCAGGATGATATCACTCTGGCCTGTCAGGACAGGCGTGCTGGTGGATGATGGAATTGTATATTTTGCCGTCGGTGTCTTTCCGTATGAGGGACTGTATATTTGTGCCCTCAAGGCCGGCGACGGCTCGGTGGTCTGGATAAACGATACAATCGGTGACCGGGCGCATGAGCTGGAATTTGGCGGAATATCGCCGCACGGTTACCCGATTGCTTCGCCGGATGTCCTATACATTCCTTCGGGACGTTCTATGCCGGCCGGTTTCAATCGGCATACGGGAGAATTTCTTTTCTACACCTCGCCCGGCGCCAAACGAGGCGGTGCCTGGGCCCTGCTGGACAATGACAGGCTCATCTCCGGCGTGGATTACTCAGGCGAACCTCATAAGGTCACTTATGACGCCCGAACCGGCAGACGCAGGGGCGATGCTTTTGCGTGGTTTTCGGGAATTGACATGATCGTGACGCCTGAGTTTTCACACATCGTGACTTCAGAAGGCATGTATGCAATAAACAGGAGAGTCTATGCTGAGGCAGAGAGAACAGTCGGCAGGCTGGCGAGAAACCGGCAGACGTGGGAAAGCCAGCTCGATGAATTTAAGAAAAGTTTAAGCTCGGCCGATGAGACTTCTCGCGAAAAGATTAACAAGCGAATCGATGAATTGACCGGGAGAATAGCCGAGGCTGAACAACAGGAAAGAAGGCTTAGGGGCTCCAGCTTCCAGTGGCGCTACTCAGGGAAAGGGTATTGTTCGGTAATACTCGCCGGCGATGTTGTGTTCGCCGGCGGCGAAGGCATAGTCGTCGGCATTGATGCAAAGACCGGCGAGGAATTATGGAAAAGCGACATAAATGGTGCCGCGGTGGGACTGGCTGCCGCTGGTAGTTCTCTTATTGTAAGCAGCGATCAGGGCCCTGTTTACTGTTTTGGAGAAACGAAAGTCGCAGCGGTAAAAGAAAATAAGCAGCAAATAAAAACCGATCCATATCCTGACGATTCATTGAGTGAAGCTTACCGGGCCGCAGCGGAGCAAATCCTTGCCGACAGCGGCATAAAAAAAGGATACGCCCTGGTCCTCGACTGTGGGCGGGGGCGTTTGGCTTATGATCTGGCAAAAAGAACGGAGATGAAAATCGTCGGTCTGGAAAAAGAGCCTTCAGAATTAGTTGCCGCCCGGAAGAATCTCGAAGCCGCCGGCTTATTGGGAAGCCGGGTCGTGGTCGAGCCCTGGGATATGGAGTCTCTGCCGGATTATTTCGCCAACCTTATTGTCTCCGATGGAATGATTCTGACGGGTGAGACCACAGGGACGAGCGAGGAATGCCAGCGTATTCTTCGCCCCTGGGGAGGTACGACTTTCCTGAATTTTCACCGCGACGGCCAGGTGACGTGGAAAAAATACGTACGGGGTCCATTGGAAGGAGCCGGAGCCTGGACACAGCAGTATTGCGATCCTCAAAACACCGCTTGTTCGGGTGATGAGCTTGTGTATGGTCCCTTGGGAGTGCTTTGGTTCGGGGAACCCGGCCCGCTGGGGATGGTTGAGCGGCACGCGTGCGCGCAAAGTCCCGTTTCTTTGAACGGCCGACTATTCATGGAGGGCGAAGAGATTGTCACCGCCGCCGATGCGTTTAACGGCACCATGTTGTGGAAAAGGGAAATTCCCGGAGCGGTTCGCGTAAAAGTCAAAGCCGACAGCGGCAATCTGGCTGTCACGCGGGATGGTCTATACGTGGCCGCCCATGATAAATGCTATAAGCTGGATCCGGAGACCGGCGCTATCATCCACGAATACGGAGTTCCGTCTTCGTCTGATGGAAGCCCGCGCCGGTGGGGCTATATATCAGTCGTCGGCAATATTCTTTATGGCTCGGCTGCGAGTGCTATGAATGAGGATTACGGCCAGATGCTTAAACGCTTTTTGGAAAATGGTAGATGGAAAGACCCGGAAGATATTCCGGAAGCGGACAGGGCATCGTATGAGTCCACCAGGAGATCGTATCCGAATCCGATTGACTTACAGATGGCGGCACAAAGATCAGGATTTATGTATAGGTCGATGACTTCTTTTGCCAGCGGCGGAGAATTCCTGCAGAAAAACGCTGTGACCGGCAATCTGATGACGTCTGACAAAATCTTCGCAATGAGCACGGAAACCGGCGAGCTGCTCTGGCAGCATGATGGTAAAAAGATCGCCAACATAACGATAGCAATCGGTGACGGCAAAATCTTCTACGCCGACAGCGGAATATCAAAAGAACAAAAGAGCAGCGCCCTGCAGAGACGGCGAGAGCTTATAGACAATGGCGTATATAAAGAGAGAGAAGGAGTCCTTGACGAGCTTAGAGAAAGGAAAGAATTCCTGGCTCGGAAACTGAAAGAGAATCCATCTTACGGACAGAAAGCCCAGGTTGAATATTTCATCAGCTCCCTCCAGGCGGAGTTGTTTCAGGACGAGCATCCCGAAGGAACTCTGACGTACGATGACGCCGATGTGAGGATTGTCGTGGCGCTGGACGCCAAAACCGGCGAGCAATTATGGAGCCGTCCCGTCGATTTGACCGGCTGCTGCGGCGATAAAATGGGAGCGGCACACAGCAGCGGATTACTCTTGTTCTTCGGCAACCACGGCAACCACGATGCCTGGAGATTCAGACAGGGCGGCATGAAGTGGCGGCGAATTACTGCACTGTCTGCTGAGGACGGCAGGATGGTCTGGTCGCGAGCGCTTAACTACCGTACCCGGCCGGTCATCGTCGCCGACAAAATAATCTTAGAGCCGCAGGCATGTGATCTTCACACCGGCGAGATTATCATGCGGGACCACCCTATTACAGGCAAAAAAGTTCCATGGGAATTTTTACGGCCCGGCCACACATGTGGCCTGACTGCCGCCTCGGCTAAAGGCCTTTTTTATCGCTCGGCCTGTACCGCGTTCTATGACCTTGAACAGGACAACGGTGTCACTATCTTCGGCGCCTACCGACCCGGCTGTGCTATTAGTGTTATACCTGCCGGTGGAGTGCTGCTCAGTCAGGAGGCGGCGGCCGGCTGCACTTGCTCGTATCCCGTCCGCTGCACATTGGCGATGATACGCAAGCCCCAAAGAGCCCAGCCCTGGACGGTCTATGTAACACCGGGCGAGCTGACGCCGGTAAAGCATTTCGCTGTAAATTTCGGAGCCCCGGCAGACAGAAAAGACAACGAAGGGACCGTCTGGTTCAGCTATCCCAATCCGAAGACCAGTTCCTACACCCACTTCCCAAATTACGGCGTAAAATTCGATCTGCATGTCAAAATATTGCCGTCAATGGGTTTCTTCTGCCACGACTTCAAAGGTCTTGAGATTACCGGCACCGACAAGCCCTGGCTGTTTACATCCGGGTGCCGGGGAATGCTCCGATGCGAAGTTCCGCTGACCGGTGATGCCGCCGGAGGAAGTTCCGCCGTTTATACCGTTCGTCTCGGTTTTAACGCCCCGCCCGAAGACCGCCAGGGCCGGCGGGTCTTTGATATAAAACTCCAGGACAAAGTTGTGCTGGAAGACTTTGATATCCTGGCAACGGCCGGAAGAGCTAACAGAGCTGTGGTCAAAGAATTTAATGGCATAAGGGCCGGAAGTGCTCTAATCCTTGAACTGCTTGCCAAAACTGCTGTTCTGAATATCGACCAGGCCCCGATTATCAACTTCATCGAGGTCATTAGAGGAGATTCCCGGCAGGTCGCCGGACCTCTCGGCAACAATTGATATGATTATTCTAACTATTTTGCAACTGTATCGGTTTCGGCGGCCAGCTTGAGGCAAAGACTCACTACATTTCAGTGGACGCATCTGCTTGTGCTCGCTTCAGTTCATTTCTTTATCGATGTATTCGCGAGCATGATGCCGGCCATTCTTCCGGCCGTCCTTGCCGACTTTTCCTTAAGCCTGTCGAAGGGCGGTCTTGTCATGGCCGTGCTGTACTTGACGTGCAACGGCGTCCAGCCGCTGACCGGCCATTTGCGCGCCAATAAGCGCTGGCCGCTGTTTCTGCATATTGGGCTTATTTTAGGCTCGGTTATATGCCTGCTTGGTATCCTGCCCAAAGAAGGCGCCTTTGGCGGCATGATTTTACTGGCCGTCGTCAGCGGATTCGGAATTGCGATAGTGCACCCGGAAGGGCTGCGAGGGGTTCACCGGCTCAGGCGGATCAAACCGGCAGTGAGCACGGCAGTATTTATGGCGGGCGGTTTTCTGGGATACGCGAGCGGCGGAGTAGTATCGGCCTTTCTTGTCTCACGTTTTGGCCTGAGAGGTTTGTATCCCCTGATGCTCTGCCCCATCGTCGGCATCATCCTGGTCTTATTATTGAGAGTCCGGCTGGCGGTTGAGCGGACGGTTTACTATAAAGATGCCGCACAACAAGTAAAAAACTGGCTGCCGTTCTGGTCCATCTTATTGATGGCGATGCCCGCTGCTGTATCGACGACAATTATCGCGTCCCTGCTGCCGATGGTGCTCAACGAGCTTGGTTTCGAACTGACGTTCGGCGGCCTTTCGGCTACTGTCTTCGGCCTGGGAGGCGCTATCGGCTCTTTTATCTGGGCGCACGTCGCTCATAAAAAAGGAGAATTAAAATGCTCAGTTGCAGCACTTTTCCTTGTGATTCCTTTTCTCGTGCTGTACCTGATATTAATCCACAGCAGGATGGCGATATGGATTTTATTCGGCGCCGGATTCTGCGCGATTTCCGCATATATTTTGATGATTACCCTGTCGAGGCAGGCGAAGGGCTTTACCCTCGGGCAGCGAATGGGATTCATGGTGGGAGGCACCTGGGCGCTGGCTTATATCGTTTTTATGGCCCTGCTGCCGGCCGCCGAACGTTTCGGCTCGGACGTAATCTTGAAATTCTCACCTCTTGGCTATCTGCTCTCAGGCGCCTTCGGGCTTTATGTTATGCTCAAAGCAAGGCGCCATGCCCATACGAACATACCAGCCTGAATGTGCCGGCGAGTAAGGATTAGAAACCAATTACAAGACGATACCAGCCCGCAGTGCGCGCCGTTCCATACTTTTTCAAAATAGTTTTACACAAAACAGGTCCTGGCTAGTTAATATTAAGTGAAAACTGAACATGTTCGGGTTTTGTGGAAAATTGGAGCGTTACAATGAAGCAAAACGAGCGATTGGAACTCTTTGAAAAATTAAGAGCCGAATATTCAGCTTTTCTGCTGTCGGTCCTCTGGAAGCTCACAGGCGACAGGGATCTGTTCGCCGAGGCAATGCAATATACCTTGATGGGGATGTGGGAGCACGTCGAGAAGCTCAACGGCCAAAAGGCGGGAGCTTACATCTACAGGATCGCACTGTCGGCCAACTCCAAAGCCTGGCGAAACAGAATCGGCAGAAACGGCGAATTGCCGACAAGCCGAATCGACATCGATACAGACCCGGGCGAGAAGATCGAAAGGGTCGAGCTGACGGCGAAAGTAAGAAAAGCCATAAGCCGGCTTCCGGACAAGCAGGGCAGGGCAATAATAATGCGGTACTTGGAGCAGCATGATTACGAAACCATTTCTGAAAAGTTGTGCTGCTCAAAAACTTCTGCACGGTCGCATGTATCAAAGGCTCTTGCAGCATTGAAGGACAAATTGGCAACTTCAGATTAAACGGGGAATAAGAAAATGAATAACGAATATATAGAAGAAATTTTGAAGAATATCGGCGAAGAAGAGATACCGGCCGATGTACATAAAATCGCTCAGGAAACCTCCAATAATTTCAGCAGTTCTTTAAGGCAAATAAAACAATCGAAACGACATATTTTACTGGAGCAAATTATGAAAAGTAGAACAGCGAAATTAGCGGCAGCGGCGGTGATAATCATTGCCGTGTTGATAGGTATGCACTATATCGTCGGTTCAATCGTCTCGGGAACCGTAACTTTCGCCGATGTCATAAAGCCTATTTTCGACGCCCGTACTGCCATACTGACTATCATCGTCGGCGAAGAAGGAACTGGAGCGGAGATACACGATATGATTATGGGATCACGAATAAGGAGGACTCTGCCGAATGTTGAAGGCGTCGTTTCCATAATCGACATGGATTCTGGCAGGATTCTCCAACTCACTCTGGACAAGAATGAGGCCATATATATCGATTTGAAAGACTGGCGATCCATGCCGAATTATTTGGAAGGTCTTCGTAACGTAATTATTAAATTGCAGGAAAGCTCCGGTTTCGAAGTCGAGGAACTTGGCGTGCAGCGGATTAACGGTCTTGAACTCGTTGGTTTTCGGGCAACGCATCCCAAGACAAGTATTACTATCTGGGCCGATCCCGAAACCGCTTTGCCGGTGCGTATCGAACAGGTAACCGGCCAAATGCTTGTTATCTGCAAGGATTTGCAGTTCGATGTCCCGATGGATGAAAAGCTTTTCAGTATGGATGTACCCGAAGGTTACTCACTACAGCAAACTGAGCTGGACTTGATGGGCGCCACCGAAGAGGACTTTGTCGAGGGTCTGCGTATAATGGCGGAAGTATTCGGAGACGGCTATTTCCCCGACAGTGTCGCCGTGGAAGAGTATCTCAAGCAGGCTCCCGCAATGATGAAAAAAGCCGATGAGATGGAATTATCCGAACAACAGAAGACGGAGTTCGGATTGAAGCTGCAGAGTTATCTGCTTTTTATCCGGTTCTTCAAGGGCGAGGGCAAATGGCACTATGCCGGCGGGGGTGTAAAACTTGGCGATACCCAGACTGCCATCTTCTGGTACCGTCCCGAAGGCTCCGAAACTTACCGTGTCATTTACGGCGATCTGGCCGTTAAGGACGTTGCGCCGGAAGATCTACCACAGTAGAGCTACGCCGGACAATATTTACCATAAGGGCCGGGCTTGTATGGCTCGGCTTTTTTTACGCGCTGCTGGGGCTGAAATAAGATTTTTTGCTCAGAAGCGAATATAGCAGAAAATTTCCATTTTCCTTATACTAAAACAGCCTGCTGAGTTGTTTTATAAGCGACAATCGATTGTTCCGAGCTTAGGAAAGTATTTTTAATGCTGGAAGATAAGCTGCTTATATGGAAGTTCAATCGCGGCGACCGCGAGGCCCTGCGGAGCATTTATGAAAAGTACAAAGACGGCCTTGTAACGCTGGCTTCTGCTCTTTTAATTGATGTAGCTTCCGCCGAGGATGTTGTTCACGATGTTTTTGTAGGCTTTATCGAATCTTCCCGGAGGTTCCGGCTGACCGGGAGCCTGAAAAGCTATCTGGCAACTTGTGTTGCCAATAATGCCCGCAACAAAAACAAGGCCGGACAAAAACATCAGAACAGACAGGCAGAAATGACTATGCAGGATGTAAACCCGCCGGATGCCGCCGCAATGTTCGGCGAAGAATTGCGGCAGTTGAGCCAAGCACTAGCGCAGCTTCCATACGAGCAGCGGGAAGTTTTGCTCCTGCATTCTTACAGCGGCATGAAATTCAGGGCGATTGCCAAACAGCAAAACGTTTCGATCAATACTGTGCAGGGCAGATACCGTTATGCCCTGGATAAGCTGCGGTCAATGTTAAACGGCGAGGTGCAAAAATGAGACTGGCAGAAAACATAAACGAGTTGATAAAAAAACTAAAATTGAAAGCCAGCGCTGATTTGGACATGAGAGTGAACGATGATATTTCCACAGCGCTGGCCGAATCAGATAAGCATGTCCTGAGCGAAGTCGAAGGGACAAAATCGGCTGTTACACAGCCGAAGATAGGGAGAATAATTATGAAAAATCCAATTACAAAATTAGCCGCTGCTGCGGTAATTATTGTCCTGGTTGCTATGGGATTATTTGAATTCATGGGCACCGAGAACACATCCGGCGTCGTCTGGGCGGATGTCGTCAGGAAAGTGGGAGCAAGTAGGGGATTAATCTTCCGATGTACGGATCTCAGTCCATCCAATGAAGATGACTATTCAACCACATACACGTCACCGAGATACTGCCGAAGGGATTTCTATAAAGATGGGCAGATTACCCGGACCTGCTACACAGACTTCACAGGT
>JAFGPJ010000454.1 GCA_016936275.1 Sedimentisphaerales bacterium | reverse complement strand
CCTTCGACTTTTTCCGCTTTAATTACTTTTGCGATTCGCAGGTCTATCTTCGCAAAATCATCAATTGTACACTCCGGCTTGAACGGCTCAACAGCCTCTACCTCTGTCGGCTGGGGGGCCTGGGTTTCCTTGCTTTCTTCTACCATTGCATTCACCTGTTCTTCTTCGATTCGTTCGAATAATCGTTCAAAATCATTTATCTTGTGATCTTCTAATATATTTCCTATATCAGCAAAAGTTAGCTTATTCACGTTAAGTAATCTTTCAACCTTTTCAGCAAATTTAGGCAGAATAGGCTTCAAATAAATCGTTAGAATTCTCATAGCATTTATAGCTGCTGTTAAGGTAGTCTGAGCTCTGTGTTGATCGGTCTTGACTGTGACCCACGGCTGATTCACTTCTATATAACGGTTCACAGCGTCAGCTAGTCCGCTGATGACGCGAACTACACCGGCATACTTGAGGTTCTCGTAACCCCAAGTGATGTCACTCTCTGATACCGCTGTACTTGATATCAGTTGCATTCCTTTGTCGTCTAACTGACCAAGCTGACCATTAAAGTATTTTATCAGCATCGGAACCGAGCGGGATGCTATGTTTGCAAATTTGCCGACCAAGTCGGAATTGATTTTATTAACGAAATCCTCCATCTTCAAATCGATGTCGTCAATTCCATCGCTTAATTTGCTTGCGTAGTAATAGCGCAAGTATTCGGGATACAGGTGTTTGATGTAGGTGCTTGCTTTAATGAAGGTCCCGCGTGATTTGCTCATTTTCTCGCCGTTCACGGTCAAAAAGCCATGAATGAACAGCTTGTTGGCAGTCTTAAAACCGGAACCTATCAGCATTGCCGGCCAGAAAAGAGCGTGGAAATACATTATGTCCTTGCCGATGAAATGGTACAGCTCGTATTCGTCGCTGTTCCATACCGTATCGAAATCCAGGTTATTTCTGTCACAGTAGTTTTTGGCAGAGGCCATATACCCGATAGGTGCATCCAGCCAGACGTAAAAGTATTTGTTTTCTTCTCCCGGTATTTTGAATCCAAAATATGGGCCGTCGCGGGATATGTCCCAGTCTTTCAAACCGGCGGTGAACCATTCATCGAGTTTATTTGCTACTGATTTTTGTGTATGCCCTCCGGCAATAAGTTCTTTGAGTTGTTGCTCGTAATCACCGAGTTTGAAGAAATAATGCTTGGATGTTCTAAGTACGGGTTTTGTCCGGCATATCGAGCAGTAGGGATTTATCAGGTCGGCAGGTTGATAAGTGCTGCTGCAAACCTCGCAGGAATCGCCATACTGGTCTTCGGCCTTGCACTTTGGGCATGTGCCTCGGACAAACCTGTCCGGCAGTGACATTTTGCAGTTTTCGCAATAGGCTTGTTCAACGTCTCGTGTAACGATTGAGCCGGCCTCGTTCAGACGATTGAAGATCAATTCGCTGAAATATTTATTTTCAGGCGAGTGGGTCGAGTAGAAATTATCATATTCGATATAAAAATCATCGAAATCCTTTTTGTGTTCCTTGTGCATTCGCTCGATTAGTTGTTCAGGGCTTATCCCGGCGGCTCGGGCGCTTATCATGATCGGGGTGCCATGAGTGTCATCCGCCCAAAAGTAAAAGCACTCGTTCCCGCATAGCTTCTGGAAGCGCACCCAGATATCTGTCTGGAGATATTCTACTAAGTGACCTAAGTGTATCGGGCCGTTTGCATAAGGTAAGGCTGAGGTTACGACGATTTTACGAGGCATCATTCTTCCCTGATGATTGTTGCTCCTTGTTTTTCTGCGTTTTTTGCTTGTCGTTTTGTTGTGGTTTCTCTTGATTATCCTTAGTCGATGGAGTGTCCTGGATGATTTCTATCTCATCGACATGAACGGCGATTCTTTCTCCACTTTCGCATTCAACCAACACGAGCTGAGTTAATATCTGGGTATCCACAACTTTTCCCTCGCAATGTTTGGTTTTGACCTTGGTATTCTTTCTTGGCAGTCGTTTTTTGAGTTCCGTATAGGTGTCGTCCTCATATCTCAGACAACATTTCAATCTGCCGCAATAACCTGAGATTTTTGCCGGATCGAGAGTGGCCTTTTGCATTTTGGCCATTCGCATATTGACCGGCTTTAAATGTTTAAGGAATCGCTGGCAGCAGCATTGTTGTCCGCAGCTTTCCACGTCGCCGAGGAGTTTGGCTTCATCCCGGGAGCCGATCTGTCGCATTTCGATTCTTGTCTGATATTCCTGTGCGATTCTCTTGACCAGGTCCCGAAAATCCACGCGTCCATCGGACATAAAGTAGAAGATGATGCGTTCGCCGCCGAACACGTGCTCTGCGTCGACTATTTTCATCGCTAGGTTCATTTCCTTGACGAACCGCCGGCAATATTCCATCTCTTCTTGCGCGATTTTCCGCAGGTGCCGCTCTTCGCTTATATCCGCTGCAGTTGCGTAACGGATAAATTTGCCAATCTGGCCTTGCGAGAAGTCGATGTCCTCGTTATCGAAATATTCTTTTATTTGCTCCTGGGTAAGTCTGAATTGACCGCTCTTGTAGGAGCTGAACCGGCCGACGAGATAGCCTAATTCGAGGCCTCTGCTGGTTTTTACCACGACACGAGAGTGCACTTTGAGTATACCGGGCTCGTGATGCTCAAAGAGGCCAAGCGTGCTCATACGACCATATCGAACCAGGATATATTTCTTATG
>JAFGPJ010000453.1 GCA_016936275.1 Sedimentisphaerales bacterium | reverse complement strand
GTCTCGCCGGCAAGAAAATTATGGTCATTGCTCGTGAAGCGGTCGGGCTTGCCGCCGATGTAGGCCAAAAGAGGCTGGCTGTTTCGAATCAGTGCCCTTGCGCCGGCCGTCGGGACCCAGTCCGAACTTTTATAGGCCAAATCCATCCGTTCATAACGCTGCTCTATGTAATCGGGGCTGAAACCGGGTCGCTGGAGATTTTCCCAATCGACCTTCAGCTCCTCTCTTCGGTTTCTGCCCATGCCCGGGCGCAGCTTGAACA
Organism: Sedimentisphaerales bacterium; assembly: GCA_016936275.1. GTDB lineage: Bacteria > Planctomycetota > Phycisphaerae > Sedimentisphaerales > Anaerobacaceae > JAFGPJ01. The sequence continues at coordinate 4,702 of JAFGPJ010000453.1, read as the reverse complement.
GGATGTGATGTTCCCAAGGAGAATTTGCCGATACCCCCCACGTGCGGAATGCGCGCCAGTTGTCTCTATAGTATATCTCAAACACCGGCTCACGCTCTTGAAAATCGGTCGATCCCAGTTGATTAGGATAATCCCAGCGACGCCAGGTTCTTCCATCACGGAACTGCCTTGATTCCCAGCGCAGGTTTCTTTTTTCCATTTCGCTTATTTGAAAGGCCCTGTCCCCGAAGAACTGAGCATTCCACTCGGCAAGGCAGAATTCCCACGGCACTGTGGCACTGCCGAACTCCCTTTTGCCCTTGTACCACCCACGGTACATAGCCCAGTCCCAGGTGAACGGCGCCCCATATTCGCACATAAAGACCGGTTTTACACCCTTAGTCGCCCAGTGCTCGAACCAATCGGACATTTCCTGGATCGGGACAAAGTTCGGATAAAAGTTGATCGCATGCATCGAGCCGAGGTTCCCCGATGCGTGATGATAAATGATGCGGCCCGGGTCTAATCGCTTGATTATGGACTCGGCCCGGAGCGCCTTGTTCATATTGTTGATGGCCCAGCGGTCCCGCCTGTCCTGAATACCATCTATCATGTCCGGATTCATGTCCTCGTTGTAGCCGGTGGCGTTGTGGCTGGTGGAATACATTACAACAGATGGATGGTTCTGTGCGACATGGGCGTAGAATTCCGCCAGACGCGCGTAGCCATTGTTCCGGTCGGCATCCGGATCGTCCCAGTTGTAATGGCTGAAATGCGGCATCGAAAGAGCAATCAACATTCCAAAATCATCCGCGGCCCGCAGTATCTCCGAAAAGCTAAGGTGCGCCCCCGGCTCGCAGCCGTAGTTATGAGTGTACATGAAGTTTATGCCGAAGGTGTTGAGGCGCCTCATGCTCTCTCGTGCAGCCTCATAGGTCGCCGCTGCGGCACCAACCTGGGCATTATCGAGCGGCAGAGCCGACAGGAAGATACGAGTCCCGTTCAGGTAGAAATCTTTGCCGTCAATCCATAATTCACGGAATCCGAAGCGGACGGGATAAAACTCATCCAGCACTTTGCCCCCGGCGTCCAGCAGCAACAATTGCAATTCGTACATGTTCTGAGGCGTATGTATGTCCCAAAGTTGCTCCGGTTTCCATTCATCAGTGAACGAGAACCGCTGTCGGCCATTGAATTCCGGACTTTTGAATTCCATGACAATACCGCCCTGCTGCGTGATCCGGGCGACCAATGAGTACGATTCATCTGCTTTGGTATTCTTTAATGAAGCGTTAAACATAATCTCCCAATCACGCACTGAGGTATCGACCTTTACCTCGTCCAGCCGCGGCCCTGCGGGCTCGCCGAGAAGGAAGACATCGCCGCAAAGCCCCCGCCGTGCTACCGAACCTTTTACTTCTTTCGCCGAAGCTGTATCGCTGTACGAGAGCAGGACAGCCTTTAGTGGAAGTGACACGACGTGCAGGGAAAGAACATATGCGCCCCCGGGGCTGCACATATTCGTTACGTCAACTTCTCCGACAGGAAAAAGAATCTCGCCGGCTTTCTTCCCGTCAACATATACGGCGGCATACGAGTTCACGTATTCAGCAGAAATTATAATACGCCGGTCCGCCCATTCGGCAGGCACAGTTATCCTGCGCTGATACCAGGCTGCAGTGACGTCGCGTATCCTCACGTTCTTCCACTTCAGATGTGAGTGAACCATCTGGAAGTCCTTCTGCATATAATCAGTGACTCCGGGCCAGCAGCCCGGCACCTTAAAGTAACCCCATTCGCCGGCTGGAACTTCGTCCGCGATGTTGGAGGCGGGCTGCCAGCGCCAAAGACCATTTATACAAAAGCGCTCGCGTGTCGAAGTCGTTTGCCGGTACGCCCTGGCAATATCCCAGATGACATTAGGCCCGCCAAAGGGAGATGGAACTATCTCGGCTTCTTTGACCTGCTTGTTTTGATTGTTGCCCACTCCGGCAAAGGAAGGGCCGGCAAAAGAAACAAAGAGCAGAACAGCAATGATCGCAGCTATGCAGTGTCGCATGATATCCTTTCCAAAAAAAATCCTCTGAATTTCTCTTACACCTGTCAACAGAATAGCACTAATTCTCAATAATTCAAGGATATATAAGATGGCTATCAATCCGCTGCCAATAATCGACAATTAGCAGAGATAGCAAAAGAATACATAATCTCAAATTATTCGTTTTCTGTAAAAATTTCTGCAATATTTCACCTGGGACAGACGTCTGACTGCTTAAAGCCGATATCCATAGCGGCTTCCTAAGTTCTTTATGGCACAGATTTGGTTATCTGTTCGAAATGCAACCTCGTCGGATAAGTATATCTAACGCTATAATGGAAATCCCGGTTAAACGAAGGAGTATTATGAAAAGACTTGTCTTATTTCAAATGACTGCATTTCTTGTTTTGGTTAACAGCAGTGTTTTTGGAGATTCGGCCGATGATTACTGGCCGACATGGCGCGGGCTGAATCTTAATGGAGTTTCTCCAAAAGGCAATCCGCCGTTAACCTGGAGCGAAACGGAGAATATCAAATGGAAGGTCAAACTCACCGGTGACGCTTCAAATTCATCGCCGATTATCTGGAAAGACAAGATATTCTTCCAAACGGCGATTAAAACTGATAAACAAGGCAAGCCTGAAGCCCCAAGCGCAAATGAGGGAGGCGGAAGGATAAGAGGCCCCGGCGGTTCGCCTCCAACTAACATCTATAAATTCAACCTTGTATGTCTGGACCGAAATTCCGGCAGGGAGATTTGGCAGAAAACAATTCGCGAAGTATTGCCCCACCAGGGACACCATAACGATCATGGTTTCGCCTCTTTCTCGCCTGTAACGGACGGCAAGCTTGTATGGACAAACTTTGGCTCTCGCGGAGTACATTGCTTCGATATGGACGGCAATCTGAAATGGAGCAAAGACCTTGGCCGGATGAATACGATTATGGGCTTTGGCGAGGGTGGTTCGCTAACTGTAGCGGGTGATGCAGTAATTGTCATAAGAGATCACGAAGGAGAATCTTTCATCGTCGCACTCAACAAGAAGACGGGTGATGTCATCTGGAGAAAGGACCGCGATGAAGCCACTTCCTGGGCCACGCCGTTACCAGTTGAAGTGAATGAAAAAATTCAAATTGTCACCAGCGCAACGAACCTGATTCGCAGCTATGATCTCGAATCAGGAGAACTCATCTGGCAGTGTAGCGGCCAGACTCGAAATGTAATACCCTCGCCGGTAGCCGGATTCAGAATGGTTTATTGTACGAGCGGCTTTCGAGGCAGTTCCCTGCAGGCAATAGAATTGGGTCATACAGGCAACCTGAGCGAAACCGATGCTGTTAAGTGGCATGTCAAAGAAGCAACGCCCTATGTGCCTTCGCCGCTTCTTTACGGCGACAAGCTCTATATATGTTCGGTCAATGATGGAATTATATCCTGTTACAATGCCAAAACCGGAGAAGCATATTTCCTCAAGGAACGATTGGAGGAGATTCGCGGAATTTATGCATCTGGTGCCGGAGCGGCAGGCCGAGTTTATTTCGTAGGGCGAAACGGAGTAACCTATGTACTAAAACACTCCGACAAATTCGAGGTGCTGACCATCAATACTCTCGACGACAAAATCGATTGCTCGCCTGCTTTTGTCGGTAATGAAATTTATATAAAAGGTAAGGAAAATTTATATTGCTTAACCAGCTCAAATTCTTAATAATTATGGTATAACATTCTGTACCGGAAGGTTCTTCATTGAAATAAAATTTGAAAGGGCACAAATAAGTGTCCAAATACTAACCTTTTTTGGGAGAAAACGTTATGAAAAGCCAAACATTTCACAAAGTAGTCCTGTATTGCTCGCTGGTGCTTATTGTTGTGCTCTCTGCGCAGGTCTTTGCCCAGCCGTCATCATTTCGCGGAAGGGGAATATACGGCGACTGGCAGATCAAGGTCGAGTTCGGTGAGCGGCAGATGGAATCGATTCTGTCGTTTTCCAGAGACAGCGAAGGCAACATGACAGGGCAATGGATCGGTTTCTTCGGAGTCAACGATCTAAAAGATGTCAAGTTCGAGGAAAACAAGCTCAGCTTTGTCCAGGTCGTCCGATTCGGCGACAACGAGTTCACACAGAACTTCACGGGAACGGTCGAGGACGGTAAGATAACCGGGGTTCTGTCCGGCGACAGGGGCGAGTCCAAGCTCGAAGGTCAGCGCAGCCCGCGCACGTCCAGAGCAGTCGGAAACTGGGAGTTGAAATACAAATTCGGCGATAGAGAAATAACAACTACACTCGCTATTAAAGCAAACAAGGAAGGTGAGCTGTCGGCTGAATGGCAAAGCCAGCGGGGCGAAAGTAAGATTACGGATCTGCAATACGAGCGGGGAAAGCTGACCTTCAAGCGAGAAAGCAAGTTCCAGGATCGTCAGATGGTATCTACTTTCGAGGGGACAACTGGAAGAGATAATACGCTTACCGGCGTAATAAAATCGGAGAGGGGAGAGGTGCCTGTTGAAGGAACCCTAATCGGTGCTCCCCTTATCGGCACGTGGAATCTCGACATTGAATCCGAGCGGGGCCCGCGCAAGCAAAGATTAGTGGTAAATCCGGACATGAGCGCTCTCTACGGTTCTACTTTAATTAAAAAGATCGATCTCGACGGCGACAAGATAAGCTTCAAGTACGTCATGAC
>JAFGPJ010000013.1 GCA_016936275.1 Sedimentisphaerales bacterium | reverse complement strand
GACCAGGGAATGATGTTCGGCTATGCGTGCAAAGAGACGCCGGAGCTGATGCCGATGCCGATCCAGTTGGCGCATGCGCTTACGACCAGGCTGGAAAAGATGCGCCAGAGCAAAAAGCTGCCGTGGCTGCGGCCCGACGGTAAAAGCCAGGTGACAATCGAGTACGAAAACAGCAAGCCCAAACGCATTCACACTATTGTTATTTCAACCCACCACTCGCCGGCGGTTTCGGACAAAGAATTGAGAAAACAAGTCATCGAAAAGGTAATTCTTCCGGTTTTGCCGAGGCGGTTCGTTGATAAAAAGACCGTATTCCATATCAATCCGACCGGCCGATTTGTCGAAGGCGGCCCGAAAGCCGATTGCGGCCTGACCGGACGGAAAATAATCGTCGATACTTATGGTGGCAGAGGCAGCCACGGAGGAGGCGCATTCAGCGGAAAAGACCCCACGAAAGTTGACAGGACGGCAAGTTATATGGCCCGGTACATAGCAAAAAACGTTGTGGCGGCGGGTCTGGCCGATGCCTGTGAAGTGCAGCTTTCTTATGCCATAGGAGTGGCTGAGCCGGTCTCTGTTTATGTGGATACGGCAGGGACCTCAAAGATCAGCGAACAAGTGCTAAGCGAGTTAATCCGAAAGCTTTTCCCGCTGACACCCAAGAAAATGATTGCGCATTTGAAGCTGGCCCGGCCGATTTTTGCTCCGACCTCTTACGGCGGCCACTTCGGTCGAAACGGCGCCGGCTTCACATGGGAGCAGACCAATATGGCGGCGAAACTCCGCAAAGCAGCCGGACCGTAAGCAATATCATAGATCGATAAAATCCTAAGCATGGCCGGCGGCTATGCAGTTTCATGTATAGCGAGTGGGTTATACTTAGGGTTGTTTATTTGCCGACCTAACGGAGTTTATCTCGAAGCAGATGTGAGTCGGGAAAAGCTTTATTATTAAATTTATATTGGCATTCTTTTCGTCAATCGTATATACTTATATACCGTTGGTGGGGGCAGTGGAGATGAAAATGATAAGCAGATGGGGATCAGTCTTAAAACAAACATGGTTTTTTGCTATTGCCGGCGGCTTTATTTCTATCATAATCGCAACTCCGGCTTCCCGTGCCTCCATCATTGGGCTTGACGGCCGTAATGGAATGTATGACTCGACGATATTTGCGACAGGGGAGCAATACGATTCCTTCCGAGAGACAATAACCGCATTGGGCCACACAATCGTACCGGTATATTCGTTTGAGACAGCGGACCTGGTTGGATTGGAAAGCCTTATGCTTAAGCAGCCTTATTCGGAAAACAGCCCGGCAGGTTTTTCCGACAGTGAAATTGCTGCTATCCATGCGTTCGTTAATGGTGGTGGCGGTCTTGTGGTGCACGCCGAAGGGGGTACTGGAAGCGAGGATTTCGTGGACAATGTGAACAATCTTGTATCTCCTTACGGTGTCGTTTATGCCGACCTGGCCACAGCTAATTCCGGCGTTATGATTACCGGCCTGGTCGCTCATCCCGTTACCGATGGTGTAACCGTGTTCGCAGTGGATTACCAGCGAAAATTGATATCAATCGCACCGCCGGCAATAGATCTGACGATTAGATCGGGGGAATATAATGTTCTTGCAGTGGTTAATGGTATCGGCGGCGCTGGCAATGTCGTTATGCTTTCCGATACTACACTATGGAAAGACCCGGGAGCCGGCTCGGATTACTCCTTAATAACCGGCGACAACAAGCTTTTGCTTGAGAATATAGTTCAATTTACCATCCCCGAACCGGCAACGATTTCATTGCTTTGTCTCGGCAGTTTTGCATTGTTGAGAAAACGTCGAAAGTTGTAATGGAAAACTCATAATTATCCAAGTATCTGAGAATTTTATATTTTTCCATTGACAAACTGGCTGGGATGTGGTTTAATATAATTATTATGAGGCAAATTAACCGCAACAATACCGTTAACTGGTGGTGGCCTGTAGGATAAATTCCGGCAGGTAAGCGGCAATTTGCTGTTTAAAATTAGTTAGAATTGCGAATAATGCAGCCTGTCGGAACGACAGGCTTTTTTTTATTTGTATTTTCAGCCGTTTGAGCATAAAAAGCTGCAATAAAGGATTTGAGATATGGATGATTATAGACATGTAATACTTGGCGCCGAACCGGGGCAAATCGTGCCGATTGTTAGACAGATTGACATGACCGAGCCGGTTGATTTCTTTGCCAGAATCAGTGATTACGGCCGGGCTAAGAACTGTTGCCTGTTCGAGTCTAAAGAGCACCTGGCAGGTTATACGGCATTGAGTTTCGGCACCGCCAGGCCGGCGCTCTATCTGACCGGTACCGGCGCGGACTTCACCATAAAGGCCCTGAGCAAGACCGGACGCCGGATGATAGAATTCTTGTCGGCAGAGCAGTCCCGCTTTGACTTTTGCGAATCCGTCGAGTTTGATGCCGGGGCGATTATGGGTAAGATTAAACAGTCGCAGGAATTTGTCGATGAGCAGACCCGCCTGAAAACGACTAACCAGATGGACGTTCTGCGTGCGGTGGCATTCGCGTTCAAGCTGGCAAGCAAGCCGTTCCGCATTACCTGTGGACTGCTCGGGGCGCTTAGCTACGATTTTATAGACCAGTTCGAGAAACTTCCCGCCAGTGATGATGACCTGTTGGGAAATCCCGACTATGAGCTTTATTTTGCAGACAACATTTTTATCATGGATCACCAGCAGGTTCAGGGGTATGTGGTAGTAAACGTTATGATAACTAACGGCGACCGCGAGGCCGTGATTGCTGAGGCACAAGAGTGTTTTGATTATTATAGCAATCTCGCGCGCTTCGATATGCCGCGGGGGAAGGAATTTGCAGGTCAAATTCACCCGGCTTCCACAGATACCGACCAGCAGCAGTACGAGGAAATGGTCAAAACCGCCAAGCGGCATATTCTTGATGGCGACATTTTCCAGGTTGTTTTAAGCCGGACAAAGGTCGAGCCCTGTCCGGATGAGCCGTTGGATGTTTATAAACGCCTGCGGGAATTGAATCCTTCGCCTTACATGTTTTATCTCAACACGCCCAATACGATACTGATGGGTTCCAGCCCGGAGCTGAATCTGCGGGTCAGCGGTACCGAGAACCGCAATGTCGAGATAAGGCCGATAGCCGGCACAAAACCGAGAGGCCGGGTCGGAGACAAGATTGATCTCGACACCGATTTCAGGTACGAGGCTGAGTTAAAAATAGACCGCAAGGAATTGGCCGAGCACATGATGCTGGTAGATCTGGCAAGAAACGATATCGCCCGCGTTGCCCGGCCCGGCAGCAGGGTGGTGACCGAATTGTTGACCGTCGAGAAATATGAATCAGTCCAGCACTTGGTCAGTAATGTCAGGGGCGCACTTGCATCTGAGCTTGATGCGTTGAGTGCTTATCTTGCCACGATGAACATGGGGACACTGACGGGGGCGCCAAAGATCGAAGCGATGAAAATAATCCGCCGACTTGAAAAAACCAAACGGGGCTATTACGGCGGGGCCGTCTGCTATCTGACTGTGGACGGTCAGTTCGACAGTTGCATCACGATAAGAAGCCTGCAGGTCAGGGACCACACGGCTTATATCCGGGTCGGCGCGGGCATCGTTCATGATAGTGTCCCGAAGACAGAATTCGAGGAGACCGAGCACAAGGCGGGTTCTTGTTTACGAGCGATTCGCGGATAATAAAAATATATTTAGCCCCGCAATTTATTGCGGGGTTATTATGATATGAAGGAAAAAGGACTAAGTCTTATGGAACAAACGAACAGAAAAGTCTTATTCATCGATAATTTCGATTCGTTCACATACAATCTGGTCGATGATTTTTGTAAGCGGGATTGCATAGCGAAAGTTTACCGGGCAGACACCGAGCTTGATGAGCTTAAAAGAGTGGCCGAGGAATTTGAGCCGGACCTGCTCGTGATTTCGCCTGGGCCGGGCACTCCGGATTCGGCGGGCGTGTCGCTTTCGGCGGTCGATTACTTCAAAGACAAGCTCCCTATATTTGGAGTATGTTTGGGCCATCAGGTCATTGTGCAGTATTTTGGCGGCAAAGTCGGCCATGCCCCGAAGCCTATGCATGGCAAACCCTCGAGAGTCACTCATAACGGAGAAGGTGTTTTTGCCGGCGTAGAAAATCCGCTGCAGGCCGGACGCTATCACAGTCTTTGCGCGCTGGAGCTGCCGGACTGCCTGGAAAAAACCGCTGAGTTCGAGTCAGTTGTGATGGGTGTTCGCCACAAAGAGCTGCCGATATTCGGCGTGCAGTTTCATCCGGAAAGTATTCTGACGCCGGCGGGAGGCAAGATAATCGAGAACGTTCTGTCTATTGCGGTGGCAGAAAAGATTGGATAGGAAAGGAAAGAAATGGCTACGATAACAAAATTTCTCGAAATTATTTTGGACGGCGGTGACTTGACGTTTGATCAGGCGAAGGAACTTCAGGACATGGTATTTGCAGGTGAGGTGACGGAGGTCCAGATAGCGGCGTTTCTGGCGGCGATGAGAATGAAACGTGCGACGTCTTCCGAGATTGCCGGTCTTGCCCGATCGCTTCGCGATCACGCGGTTCGTGTCGAAACCGGCATCGATAACATGATTGACACATGCGGGACAGGCGGTGCCGCAGTCAAGACGTTCAACGTCTCGACGTGCGCCGCAATTATAGCGGCCGGCGCCGGGGCCTATGTGGCTAAACACGGAAACCGCGGTATCACAAGCAAGTGCGGCTCGGCCGACGTGCTGGAGGAGCTGGGAGTCAATATCGACCCCGGGCCGGAGTGCGTAGCTGAATGTATTCGGCGGGCTCATATTGGTTTTATGTTCGCGCCGAAATTCCATCCTGCGATGAAGTTTGTCCAGCCTATTCGCAAGAGCCTCGACTTCAGGACGGCCTTCAACATTCTCGGCCCGCTGGCAAATCCCGCCGGTGTAACGGCGCAGGTTATGGGCGTTGCGGAAGAGGCGCTTCTCGATCGGATTTGCGAGACGCTCGAAATGCTGGGCGCCAAAAGGGCAATGGTCGTTCACGGCCAGGGAATGGATGAAATAAGCACTCTCGGAACCACACAAATTCGCCAGCTCATCGACGGTAAAATCACTTCCTTAAAGCTCGATCCGGCGGACTTCGGGATTTCCGAGCCTTCAATCGATGAGTTACGAACCGGGGATGCAATAGCCAATGCCGGTATAATTCGTGATATTCTTACCGGCAAAGACAAGGGCTCTCGTAAAGATATTGCCGTTTTGAACGCTGCCGCTGCTATAATTGTAGCAGGTATAGCCGACGATTTTGCCCCGGCAATTAAGCTGGTGGAAGAGTCGATAAGCAGCAGCAGCGCCTTATCTTGCCTGGAAAAGTTAATCGAAATTTCGAATAAGAAATAAAAATGTTGATAGTGAAAGTTAAAATCTGTGGTATTACCAATTATGACGATGCCGTAGCAGCGATGGATATGGGCGCGGATTTGCTGGGCTTCAATTTTTACCCGAGAAGCCCGAGGTATATCACGCCGGAAAAAGCTGAGGATATAATCAATCAATTACCCGCTTTTATAGACACTGCCGGCGTCTTCGTGAATGCTTCGGTCGAGCATATCCACGAGATTAATTCTGTCTGTCAATTGGACTGGGTCCAGCTACATGGCGACGAAGATCCGGATTTCTGCCGGTCGCTGCTTTCTCATAATGTCAAGACGATGAAAGCCATAAGGGTCAAAGACCAGGCGGATATCGAAAGGGCGGATAGCTTTTTTACGGATGCTGTTTTGCTGGATGCTTTCGATCCTGATAAATACGGCGGCACGGGGCTGACGTTTGACTGGAACGTCATAGGGCACATTAGTAAGCGTGTGTTTTTGGCCGGTGGAATAAATCCAGATAATGCTGCTGCAGCGGTCAAGCTCGGAGTTTACGGAATCGACGTATGTAGCGGCATCGAAGCTGAGCCCGGCAAAAAAGACCACAACAAAATGAAGAAACTGTTCGACAATATACAACATTTAAGAGGATAAATATGAAACACAGAGGAAGGTTCGGAGATTATGGCGGCTTTTATGTCCCCGAGGTATTGATTCCGGTACTGGAGGAATTGGAGGATGCTTTTTATCGCTTCTATGAAGACCCGCAGTTCGTGGCCGAGCTTGCGGACCTTTCGAAAAACTATGCCGGCCGGCCCAGCCCGCTTTATTACGCGAAGAGATTCAGTGAGCACGTTGGTTTCAATGTATATCTAAAACGCGAAGATTTGCTGCACGGCGGGGCGCACAAAGTCAACAATACGCTGGGCCAGGGTCTTCTGGCAAAATATATGGGCAAGACCAAGCTTATCGCCGAGACCGGTGCCGGACAGCACGGCCTTGCCACCGCCATGATCGGCGCCTTGTTCGGGATGGAGACCAAAATTTTCATGGGCTTTACCGATATCGAACGACAGAGCGTCAACGTCCACAAGATGAAACTTTGCGGCGCCCAGGTCATCGGCGTCGAAGGCGGCACGGGGACATTGAAAGACGCCATCAACGATGCCCTCCGCTACTGGACTGCTCACGTGACTGATACGTTTTATCTGTTCGGCTCGGCATGCGGGCCGCATCCGTATCCGACCATCGTAAAGCATTTCCAAAGCTGCATCGGCAAGGAGACCCGGCAGCAGTGTATCGAGCGGATCGGCAGGCTTCCCGATATGGTCGTAGCCTGCGTCGGCGGGGGCAGCAACGCAATCGGCATTTTCTCCGGATTTTACGATGATAAAAACGTAAGGCTAATCGGCGTCGAAGCAGGCGGCAGGAGCCTCAGCGAAGGCAAGCATGCGGCAACATTAGTAGCCGGCCGCGTCGGCATCCTGCATGGGGCTAAGGCTTATCTGCTTCAGGATGCCGAAGGCCAGGTCGATGAGACCGAGTCGGTCAGTGCTGGCCTGGATTATCCGGCAGTTGGGCCGGAGCATTGTTTGCTCAAAGATACCGGCAGGGCGGAATACGTCGCAGCCGAAGATGAAGACGTGCTGGACGTTTTTGAGCTGCTTTCGAAGACGGAGGGAATCCTGCCGGCATTGGAAAGCGCACATGCCCTCGCATATCTTGTCAGTCTGAAGGGCAAGATAGATCCACAGCAAGTCGCCATCGTCAATCTCTCGGGCCGGGGCGACAAAGATGTTTCAATCGTGGAAAAACACAGACCACTTATGAATGATTAGTACTTCGAAGAAGGATTTATTTGATGAAGACATACAAGCAGGTTTTTTCGGAACTGAAAGAGCAGAACAGTACGGCATTAATTCCGTTCTTTGTTATCGGCGACCCGGATTTCGATACGAGTCTCGCCGTCATTAAAGCGTCGATCGATGCCGGGGCTGATGTTCTGGAATTGGGCATACCATTCTCTGACCCGATTGCCGACGGGCCGACAATCCAAAAGGCCGATATCCGTGCGCTAAGGGCCGGCATGAACATTGCAAAGGCCTTAGAGCTGATTCGGCAGGTCAAGCAGTATAAAGACATTCCAATCGGCCTGCTGATGTACTACAACCTGGTTTACCAGTACGGTGTCGAGAAATTCTTTAACGATTTCCACGAGGCCGGCGTCAACAGCGTTTTAATCGCAGATTTGAGCATTGACGATGCTGAGGAAGTTACAGGTCCAGCCGCCTCTGCGGGCCTCGATACCGTTTTTATGGTAACGCCGGTCACCGCTCCGGAAAGGATGAAACTTGCCGCTTCCAAAACCACGGGATTTATTTATACCGTCTCGGTATTAGGCGTTACCGGCAGCAGAGATAAGCTCTCCGATATGGTCGAGGGGCTGATCGGCAAATTAAAAGGCCTGACCGATGTGCCGGTCTGCGTGGGCTTTGGAATCAGCACGCCCGAACACGCTGCGGCGGTTGCAAAGGCCGGCGCTGACGGCGTCATAATTGGCTCGAAAATCGTCGGATTAATCGAGAAAAACTTAGGCGACACGGAAAAAATCATTGCTGAAATCTCGTCTTTATTGTCTGATATTAAAAAAGCGCTTTAATTATGCTGATTTCACGACTTTTTATATATAGCCGCAATAAAAAGCGCTCGGTTTGCGTCCTTACATTATGAATCTGACGACCGAATGCTGATTTCCGCTGTGGGGATTGGCTGAAAAGTAACTTATTCACTTATTTTTGGAGGCTAACACAATGAAAAAGTATGCAATTCCAGCCGTTATCCTTCTGGTGGTTCTGGCATTAGTTATGGTTTCATTTGGCCAGGCGCAGGACCGGCAGGCCATGCGGGAAAGGTTCCAGAACATGTCCGAGGAAGAGAGGGCCGCATTCAGGGAGCGGATGCGTGAAAGAGGCTTTGGGGGCCGCATGAGCCGCGAAGACCAGGAAAAGGCCGTCAAGGAGATTGAGCAGCAAGTGGCCAAGCTCAAAGCCGCGATCCAGGCTGAAAGGCCTCAGGGCGGATTTCAGGACCTTTCTGAGGAAGAAAGAAACAAACTAAGACAGAGCTTCACGGACAGGCGTAATGCGCTGCAGGCAATCATTGCTCAGGTTGCCGCCTTAGAGGGCCGAAGGCAGCCGGAGGCGGCAGAAGATGCGCGGTTTATAATCATAAACACCGCCGACCTTAAGCCCATCCAGGAAATGGCGGAGAAAGAGAAAGCCACAGAGACTTCCCAGCTCCTCGCCAGGATGGCATCCAGAGGTTCCGGCAGAGACTTTGGCGGCAGAAGACCAGGCCAGCGGAGCAGCCGGCAGTAGACATACTTCGTTTTTATGCTGGGCGAAGATGAGGCATAACATCGAAAGCAGCACTAAATTAAACGGCCTGCTCCGATAGCAATCGGAGCAGGTGCGTTGCATTTCAGCGGATTTTTTCAACAGTCCTGTTGTCTTTATTATATTGGAGTCCAGGCTTATTTTCCGGGCGTTTCCGAAAAGAGGCTATTCCAATACGCCTCAAGAAATGTTCGTCTCGAGCGGAAGTCTTCCTTCATTGCGCAGGACAATCTTTGGTACATTCTACGGCAACTGTCTTAGTTATACTTTTGGCGGTTTTCACAGCTTCTTTTAACCAAGTAATTTTATTGATTGTTATTTAAACGATTTCGTTCCTGATAAATGTTATTATTAAGGCTTCCGCTTAAAAAGTTTTAATCTTTCAGGTTCTTTCAGATAATCATTCCAGCGAAACAGTGTGGCATGAGGTTTCCCGTTATCCTCCTTAATCCAAAGAAAGGCAAACTGTTTTGCCTCTCTCAAGATTCTCTCTTCTTCACTAAATACTGTAGTCCAGGTACCGATATTGAAGTACTTGCAATCTGAAGTAACTATTCTTATGTCAGGATCATGAGTGTGGCCAAAGACGATTATTTGAACATCTTTTAAATTTTCCTTAATCTTCTGGATCTTTGTTATATTTTGCTCAAAAAAGTCCTTTTGAAAGAATTTACGATAGACCCATTTGACAATCGGAACTGACAAAAATGCGAGAGGAGAAAGGAATGTCCATAAGGAAAATTTATAGAAAATACGGAGTACAATAAGGACAACAAGAGCAATTAGTGAAAAGAAAAAGAAGATAGTGCCGGCAAAGAAAAGCAATATAGATAATCTACTTCTGGTCAGGGGATCAGCCCTTAAACGATTAATCTCTTTTATGGCATCCAGTGGCTGGCCTAACTCTTTGCTCAACTTGTCCAATTTGTCTTCATTTAAGTCATTCAATCTGTCAGTCTTGGAAAATTTCTTACGCTTTTTAAATAACTGGTACATCGTAGGAACATGGCGCCAGATGTTTTTTAGCAATTCCAGCTTATGCTCGCTCCATGCCCATTCCGCATACTTTGTGATTGGTTTTATATTGTCGGCAAAAGGATGACTCGATTCTAATTTATTGAAAAAATACCGTACGAAGAAAGAGCCAAAGGGCAGCCAAAGCATGTCGGAGTCTTCTTCGAGGCGAGGATAAAGAAAGTATTCAAAGGAATTTAAACGATCATACTGGTTTCCGTGTTCGATGTACACCTTAAGTTTTTTATTATAATAAAACCAGGAGCAAAACTCTATGCGTGTTTTAATTGACTCTTTCTTTTCCTGCTGCTGTTGCTCGGTCAATGAGGTGTTTTCAAATAAGTCAGCAATGTACTCTCTTAAGGCATTTTGAACTTCCTCCCAATGGAATTCGATGTCATGATTGCCGGGAATTATTGATAAGCTGTTATCATTAGACAAAAAGTGAGCCAGGGCTTCAAAAAATACCCGATGTCCATTAACGATTTGTCCCAGCTTCCAGACTGTCTTGGTTTTTCCCGTACCCAGACCATAAGTTCGTTCTCTCTGTGTAACGTCTTGTTTGATTTCGTCTGTGCCCGAACTAATTGATTTCTTCTCGTGCTCTTTTTTGAAAAATTCCGAATACTCGTCGATTTTGTCGCCGTCCGGGTCCACTTGTAAAAAGTCAAACATATCTCCTGCAATAATTAAATGCTTCTTATGAGCGTTAGCTGTTTGGAGATATTCAAGTAATCTTTTGAATTCTTCATCAAAGAAGAAATCTTCGTTTCTTGAATATCTCTCAGAATTTTTGTCATAACCGTCACTGAGATGTAAATCACTTATTACGATTAATTCTTCTTTCATTTTTCATTTCCTCATTGATATAAAGTTGACAAGAATTACGTTACGATTTTTTAACAAAACGCATCTTTAACCAGAAAACTTGTTTTTTATATCTTCCTTTTATTACTTGTTCAATGTTGCCGGAATTCATTTTACGTCGAAAAACGAAGACAACCTATCTTTCTACATATTATGGCGTATTTCATGAGCTAAATGTTGATAACAAAATCGAGATTTTTGAAAAAAAGTGAAAAAATCAAAAAAACAGCATTCAGTGGCGCAAGCCATCCCTTAAGGGAGACACAGAAAACAGAATTCAGAATTATAAAATTGTAAATTCCCTGGCGATATACGACATAGGATATACGCAATACGAATAAATAACGCCGTCTCACGGAGATTTTTCGAGAATATGCCAGACATTTTGCCGGACGGTTCGTAGAATAGATAACGAAAGTAAAACAGAAGTCAGAAGCCAGAATTCAGAAGACAGAAAGATAAAGAGAAAAAATCATATATAAACACAAGAATCCATATTCACCTCGTGATATAGGCAAAGACGTTATCTCACGGTGTAAATCCGTGTCTAACAAAACCCGAATTTGAAAAAACAAAGCCAATTTGCGAGAACCTGAAATAGACATAAGTATTTATTATAAAAGAGGTTACGTTGGAATATTGTGCGGTTTTTGTCACGAAAAGCAAAGCCAAACAAACCCAAATATACCAAAGGCAAAAGTTATAAGGCAAAAGGAATTAGGAATTTTTATGCTCTTATGAACGTACGCCTTATGTTCTGTTGTTCATTTGAAAAAACAAGCTTGTCCTGAGCAACGTCGAATGGACCCAATTTCGGTATATTGTCTTTGGACTTTTTAAAAGGGCGATAAACCTCGATAATCGGCTGAAAAGCTTGCTTTTTTTGATGAATTTGGTATCCTGTGTTGAGAAAATGCTCATTTTGGCCGATTAGGGTAACTGGATATGAATGTAACTATTTTTGGAGATTGATGTTATGAAAAGGTATTTAGTTTTAATTGGTATTATACTGTCTGTTCTGATTGCGGCGTTAAACGCTTTTGGGCAGGATGAGGAAAAAGCTGGGCGGACAGAACAACAGCAGAATATAAGGGAAAGAGTCCGGAATATGTCGCCACAGGAGCGAGAGAAACTCAGAGCCGAGATAGAGCAAAGAAGGAAAAGATTCGAGAATATGTCCGACGAAGAAAGAGCAAAGCTTCGCGAACAAATGCGTGAAAGAGATGGCTCCAGGCCCGCTGGCGTGAGTCGTGATGAACAAATCAAGGCAATTAAAACGATTGAAGCGCAGGTTGCCAAGCTAAAGGCAGCCGTGGAAGTTGCAATGCCGGAAGACCGGAGTCAGCTTCGTGAGCTTTCTCAGGAAGACAGGACCAAGCTGAGAGAGAAGATGATGACGGCGATGAGAGAACGGCAGATGGCGATTCGAGCCATTGAGCAGGAGCTAGCCAAACTCAGAGGGCCAAGCAGGCCGGAGACGGTATCTGAGGCAAGGCTCAGTGAGCTAAGGGCGATTCATAGGCTGGCAGTTAAAGAAAAGGCCACACAAACTGCCGACCGCCTCGATAAGCTGATTATGGGCATCCAGCGTGGATCTGCTGATAGAGAACGACGGGTATCTGAAAGCCCGGAGAGAACGCGAAGAGAACGACCGGCCCGGCGGGAAAAAACTGAGTAGCAGGCTTCGGCAAACATCTTATTTCGGCCTAAGTTCATATAGGGCAAGCATTTCCGGCTTTCGATTACAGGCCGTTGCCGGACTTTGGGGCAGTGATAAATCACTTCGTTTCAAATAAGCTCGTTTTGCCAATGTATTTTTCAAGATACATTGGCAACAGCAGGCTTTTCTATTAGAATATGCAGCTAACAAGAGACGAGTGTAATTGAGTTTATCTACATTCGCTTGTCATAAAATGAAAGGAAATGAGCGATGAGAACATGCGGCATATCTTCAATCTTAGCGATTATTGTAATCTGCGTATTTTTGAGAGTCGATTCGATATCGGCTGCCGAGAGATTCACATACGTTGATCTTGTCAACCGGCTGATCGATTTGGAGCATCTGGCGACTATGCCCGCTGCCGGCGAGAAATGCGCCCAGTGGTCGAGCTATGACCGGCGCAGCAAGTATGACAGCATATCCGGCAAATACATCGACTGGTCGGCCAATGGCGACGGCGACGGCTTCATCCGGAAAGAAGGGGACGTGCAGGTATTTGCGGAGATTGAAGGCCCGGCAGTGATTTGGCGGATATGGTCGGCGCTGGCTGGTGAGGGACACGTCAAGATATATCTGGACGGCAACGAGCAGCCCGCTGTCGATTTGCCTTTTGACGGTTACTTCAACTGCAAGAACGAGCCGTTTACACGACCGGCATTAGTTCATACAACAGCGCGCGGGCGGAATTGCT
>JAFGPJ010000452.1 GCA_016936275.1 Sedimentisphaerales bacterium | reverse complement strand
TTCTTCTCGCTTCGGCTCGCCCACGGGTCATTCGTATCGAAGTGTCGCGCGCCCGATAGCAGAATATCACCATTGGCCAGATACAGCACCCTTGTATAACCCTCATGAAAATATCGATGCGTCATCGGTCGAATAATCCCCGTCTCCAATTCTACTTAAAAACATCACCGAAGGTCCTTTCGAGAAACAAAATCCGCATGCCGTCATGAGAAAAATCCGCCCTCTGGCCGAAGTGCGTCACCTGCTTTATATATCCCGGCAGCTCATCCAGCGGTGAAACGCCCTCTTTGCCTGCTGCTCCTCCTGAACACTCTAAAAACAAAATTCCAACTAAAACAATAATTCCTGTCTTGCTTCGATACATAATTTTCTCCACTTTATTCATTGTTCGGGTCTTTGCTGTTTCCCCAATTCAAATCAGGAATGTGTTTTTGGCTCACAATCTCTACATGCCCGTCATTGAACAAAATATTACAGCGGCCCAAATGATTTTCAAAAGTCAATAGCTCCGGACCGTCGAATTTATTCCATCCACCTTTGGTCTCAAACAAGAGTACTGTATCTGGCGGTGAATTCGGTTCACAATTGGGATTCATTGCGTAATAGCACCTCTCATTTCTCAGGATCGGCCACGGAAATACCTGTCGACGCCATTGAGACGTAACACCCGGACACAAAAAGTACCTTAACTCAATCTGCTCATATTCTAAAAGCAAATCACACCATCGACTTGGTTCCGGATAGCAACCATTATTATCATTTGAGTAAAGCAAAATAGCTTTGTTAAGTTGTTGTAAATTGTTAGCACATATACCTAATCCTTTTGACATAGACCCAAAGGTTTCAACAAACCAACAATCCGCCAGTAATACGCCCAAGACCACGCCTAAAATCGCACATACACTACCTTTAAGTTTCCCTTTCGACTTCGATCTCCAAAGAATTATTGCTGATATGAAAAGCAAACCAGAAAAAAATGCTAAACTCAGAAACAAACTATATCTCTGCAGGAAAATACGAACCGCGCTGTTATCGACGGAAATACAATGTAAAATAACAGGCAAGGATAAAATAATAAGGCAAGAGCAAAAGGCCACAAGTAACGTTATTATCGCTAAGCGTTTGGAAATTTTCCTGAGTGAAATAAACCCTATAACCAATCCTACAATTCCGAGCATGCCGACTGTATTTCGAGCTACGTACTCACTCCACCACGGCCGGTAGAATCCAATCCTTAATACTATAACGATAATTCCCAAAATACAAACTAACACAGAAGCTATTGCCAGCAGCTTTGTCTTGAGTTTTTGGTTCTGTTTATTATCCTCTCTTCTGCTCATCTTTTATCTCCGCAAACATTTTTCGCAAAACGCTTATCAGCGTTCTCGGCTCGAAGTAGTTTTCCGGTAGATGCAAGTATACTACTTTCGGGCTCGTAATGCGAACTTTGCCCGAAACGTTTGTAAACAGGGCTTGTTCATTATCGCTATGATCCTTCTCGAACGAAAATATCAAATCCTGGCCGGAAGCGACGATGCTCTTGATATTGCGTTTGCTCGCTTTGATTCGCAACTCCGCCAGGTCCAGCAATAACTCTATCTCTCCCGGCATAAAGCCATATACATCCTCCAATTCGCCCCTTATTTGCTCTAAATCCACATCCGTTCTCGCGACGGCGATCTTTCGATAGACGTCCATTCGGTGCCGATTAATCGGTATGTAATTTTTCGGTATGTACGTGGCAAAGCCCAAATCGACGACTGCTGTGGGTATCGGTTCGACAGGCTCATCTTTAAGTTTCTTGACGGCGTCAGTCAGCAGCTCGCAATACATCTGATAGCCCACCGTCTGGATATGCCCCGACTGCTCGGAGCCGAGGATATTGCCGGCGCCGCGGATTTCCAGGTCCCGCAGGGCGATTCGAAAGCCCGCCCCCAAGTGCGAATATTCCTCAATCGCCTTGAGCCGCTTTGCCGCCAAAGGCGTAATCGTCCGTGACATCGGCAGCAGCATATAAGCATAGGCCCGATGCTTATACCTGCCCACCCTGCCGCGAAGCTGATGTAATTCGGCCAGGCCAAACCGGTCGGCATCGTTGATGAAAATCGTGTTGGCGTTCGGAATATCCAGCCCCGATTCGATAATCGTAGTGCATACGAGTACATCGGTTTGACCGGTCACAAATTCTATCATGGCTGTTTCGAGCTCGCTCTTGGCCATCTGGCCGTGGGCAACGGTAATTTTTATATCGCCCATGAGCTTCTGGATTTCCCATGCCTTTTTCTCAATTGACTTTACCCGGTTATGCAGGAAAAACACCTGCCCCTGCCGATTCAGTTCGCGGTAAATCGCCTTCCTTATCAGTTCATTATTGTAGGCGGTAACGGTTGTCACGATGCTGCGCCTGTCCAAAGGCGGTGTTCCCAACGAGCTAATATCACGCAATCCCAGCAGCGACATGTGCAGCGTACGCGGAATCGGCGTGGCCGTCATCGTCAGAATATCAACGTTTACGCGCAATCTCTTGAGCTTTTCTTTGTGCTCGACGCCGAACCGCTGCTCCTCGTCTATAATCAAAAGCCCCAGGTCCTTGAAGCCCACGTCGCCGCTGAGCAGTCGATGCGTCCCTATCAGCACATCAACCCTGCCGGCTCTTGTTCTGGCTATTATGTCCTTCGCTTGTTTACCTGTCTTAAAGCGATTTAAAACCTCGATACAAACTGGAAAATCGGCAAACCGCTCGGTAAAAGTCCTGCCGTGTTGGACGCACAGCACCGTCGTTGGCGTCAGGACGGCGACCTGCTTGCCGTTCTCGATTGCCTTGAAAGCCGCTCGCATGGCAAGTTCCGTCTTGCCGTAACCAACATCCCCGCACAACAATCTGTCCATAACAATCGGCTGCCGCATGTCAGCTTTGATTTGTTCTGCCGCTGTGGTCTGGTCGGGCGTCTCCTGATAAGCAAACGACTCTTCGAATTCCACCTGCCAGTTCGAATCTTCGCCGAACGCAATGCCCCCTACCGCTTGGCGTTTCGCCTGAACCTCAAGCAACTCAGCGGCAAGGTCCCGAACTGAATTTGCCACTTTGTCTTTCTGCTTCTGCCATCGTTTCGAGCCGACCTTGCTTAACGTCGGTCGTTTCGGACTGGTCCCGATATATTTCTGAACCAGCGCGATATTACGGACGGAAACCTGGATTTTGACGCCGTTGGCGTATTCGATTGTCAAATACTCGTTCGTGCCGCCCTTTTCCTGTATCGTTTGGACGCCGGCAAACCTGCCGATGCCATAAGAAGCATGAACAACATAATCGCCCTCCTGCAAATCGCTGAGCGTATCGATGGGCGAGCTGACACGCGTCGGCCTTCGCCTTCTTCTAAGCGCATACTGGCCGAAAAGCTCATGGTGACTGATGATAATCGTATCGAGTGAATCGACGACGAAGCCCTGGTGGATAAATCCAGGCAGCAGCTTGAACTTGGCTGGAATTTTCTTGTCGATATCGGCGGCAATTTCTCCCACGCGTTTTATTTCCGCCGAGCTTTCACAGTACAGCAGCACATTTTTGCCTTTTTTCGCCTCAGATAGCAATTCCTCGAGCGCCGCCTTATGCCCGGCCCAGACCGAAGTTGCCTTATGCTGGAACTGCTGCACGCTCTTGACATTCACCTTTAGAAAATCACCGGATTGTGCCGTGGCAAATCTGCATATATGAAGCTGTGTGAAATTCCCCGCCGCCTTGTAAATGTCGCCCCAGTTGTAAAGCCGTGCCGGGTCTTCTGCCCTGTCTAAATAGACCTTCGCAACCTCCTGAATTTCGCCCGGCTCATCGAAAACAATAATCGCATCTTTTGGCAGAATATTTATAAAAAGCTCTCTCTGCTGTGCAGCAGTTCCGCATATCGCTGAGACGATTTTGATGCTCCCAATCTGCCGGCTCGATCTCATCGTATCCAGATCGATCTCGCGAATGCTTTCGATAGTATCGCCGAAGAATTCGATCCGAAGAGCTTCGACACTCTGCGACGATACCTCCGTCTTTTTGTCAACTATCACCTTTTCGTTTATCAGCGGAGCATAAATATCAACGATTCCGCCGCGCCGCGCAAACTGGCCGGGCAAATCGACCCTCTCGACACGCTCGAATCCGTTTTCAACGAGCCATTCAACGACTGTTTCAGGCGAGACCTGCTTTTCAATTTCCAACTGAAGACTGCCCGCCTCAATCGCTTCAGGGTTCGGTATAGGCTGGCAAAGTGACTGAATTGATGCTGGAATAATAATTGCACCCTCATCCGAGCGAGATACGAGATGCGAGATACGAGAAACGAGCATAAGCCTCTGGGCGCGAATCTCATCGGTGGCGTCCGCCAGGTCTTCTTCGCCCTCCCAAGCGCCGAAAGCCTCAATCGCTTTGCCCGTAAATGTATGCAAATCATCGGCGGCCTTGTCGGCATCGTCAATATGCGGGCGCACGTACAGCACCGGCCGAGAGGTGCTTTGCGATATGTAAGCCACCAGCATCGACCCAAACGACCCCCACGTCCCCTCGACCCTAACCACCTTTTCCTTGCCGGCGGCACTTTCGAGCCGAGCTAGTATCTCTTGAACGGTCCTGTCGCGCCCAAGCTCCATGAAAGCCATTGTACGTCAAAGCAAACGAAGAAACAATCCCGCGTTTGTGTTAATAAAATATGACTTCCGGCTTTATCCGGCAGTGTTTCTTGACAAATTGACGGAATTCCGGTTAAACTGCCCTAACCGAACCGGACCCGCGGCTGCTAACGGATGCCGAGTCTGCGGCGACGGCTATAACCACGTTAGGCGTCTTGCAAAATTAATAAAAAGGAGGTTATCACATGACCACTGAAATCGCCGTAGCAGAACTTAAAACCGAGGACTTCATAAACGAAAAGGTCAAGGAAATCAAAGACGCCGTCGGCGACGGAACGGCGATCAACGCGCTTTCAGGCGGAGTCGATTCGTCCACAGTCACAATGCTCGGGCATCGTGCGCTGGGCAAAAATCTCAAGACCGTCTTCGTGCAAAACGGCCTGATGCGCGAGGGCGAACCTGAACAGGTCGTGGGCTTTTTCCGGGAACTCGGCGTCACCGTCGAAGTCGTCGACGCTCGAAAAGAATTTTTCGCCGCTCTCAAGGGCGTCACGGACCCGGAAGAAAAACGCGAGGCCATTACCCAGACCTTCTATAAAAACGTATTCGGCCGGCTCGTTAAGGACAGCGGCGCCAAGCACCTGCTCCAGGGCACCATCCTGACCGACATCGATGAGACCGTTGCCGGCATCAAGCGGCAGCACAACGTTTTCGAACAGCTCGGTATCGACCCGCAGAAGGCCTTTGGCTACCGCATCATCGAGCCGCTAATCCAGCTTCGAAAGGACGGTGTCAGAAGAGTTGGCGAAGCGCTCGGACTGCCGAGAGAGCTGTTCGACCGCATCCCGTTCCCGGGCCCGGCGCTGGCCGCCCGCGTAATCGGCGAAGCCACGCCGGAGCGCATCGAAACCGTCCGCAAGGCAACCGTCATCGTCGAGCGTATGTTAAGCGATACCGGCGCATTTCAGTACATGGCAATCCTCCACCAGGACCGCGTGACAGGCATGAGGGACGGCAAGCGAGACTTCGGACTTCAGATCGAAATTCGCTGCTGGGGAAGCGTCGATGCAAGGACGGCGACGCCGACAAGGCTCTCGTTCGACACTCTGGAAGACCTTGCCGGCGAGATTATCCGGGACGTGC
>JAFGPJ010000451.1 GCA_016936275.1 Sedimentisphaerales bacterium | reverse complement strand
TCCGGATAGGGATAATCAGTAACGCCAACTAAAAAATTCGACTCGGTCTGGTTACGAAGGAATGTGTCGCCTGTGCCTGCTTCTACATCGGCAAGATTGTCACCGAAGAAAATATCGTGCGAAACGGCAGATACACCCGGATACCACTCCACGCTCGCCCATGTCTGCAAGATTACAGCACCATCGGCCGGAACAGGATCACGGGGCAGCATATCAACAGGTCTGATTACAGGTGATAGATACTTGCCCGCGATAATTACCGGGCCGGCGCCGATAACCGGACCTCCCCATGCAACGGTCAGACTGTCGCCGCCTCCGGCCTCCTTCATTAATGCTTCAATGTAATACTTCTCGTTGGCCACGAGTGAAATGGCGCTTGATTTCTGCTCCGCATACTTACCCCATTCGAATGCTTCGGTCCAGCCCGGCACTTCAGCAATCATAGTAATGTTAGCCGGATCGTCATTGGTGCTCATCCATAGCTCGCAGTAATCGTCACCGGAAATCCAGAAGTTATAGTTGCCGCTGGCAGGCGGATACACATAACCCCGGGCACGTGTGCCGTAGTTATCCCTCCAGTTTACCGGCCCCTCGAAGCTCGTCCGCCACTCGGCTTCGTCCGGGCTGTTCGGATAACCAGCGGCGCCAGTGAGACCAGACACTGCAGTACTATCACCGATATCGAACCACCACTCATACAGGATGTTGCCCTTACCCTTTTGAGCGCTGGCATTACCAATTACACCCAACAGCACAACAAAAAAAGTTAACAAAAATAGTTTTTTAAACATAATAAACCTCCTTCATAAAGAAAAAATACCGTACTTCGGCTACACACCGGAACACTTACTATTTTTCTATACAACGACTGGTAATATAAACATCTTAATTAAATTTTGTGCCTTTTTGGGCAATTATTGATGATTTACCACTACCTCCTTTCTTCCTGAGACCGATATTAATCATAGAAAGTGCTATCTATTTACGTATGAGAAAAACGTTTTGTAATTCAAGCTGTATAATACCAACACTTTATAAAAATATCAACAATTTTCTGCTGATTCGACAATTTTCTATCGCTGTGGCCTGCATCTTGGGCACGGCCTGCAATAATCGCGGACTATGCTGAGCTTCGCCGGTATTGGGGATTTTTGTAGTTGGCGGCAATAATGTCTATGATACCACAGACCATTTCTTTCCACGAAAACCACGGTATCTTCCGTGTCTTTCGAACCAGCAATACTCGCGATTTGAGGCTGAGTTGTTGAGAGCGGCCGGTTCTTTCTATACCCAAGATAAATACCCAAAGCTGCCACAAAAACATAAATTGCCGCCATGACTGTCAGGATTATCTTACGCCGCATTATTTTACCTGTTCCAAAACCGTTTTCTAATGGTCCTGCTTTAGTGTCCATTAGTTAAATATAGCACTATTTTCACGATAAAACAAGCCCAGTATTCGCGCACTTACCATCATCACGTACATCCATAGAAAAAAGCTAATGAACGATCCTGCAACAGGAATGCTTGATAAGGCTCTTTTCAACAAAATATTCAATATCGTTAAACTGCCAAGAATTACCAGTACGACAATATACTTTTCAAGACATCGTTGAATGGCCGGGATTGTATTTGTCCAGAATGCCGCACCCATTGTCTGGTGTATAGCCACACTCAGATAGGCCATCGGCATATGAATAAAACCTGCGGCTAATAAAGCTATCTTAATATAACTCGGCGGATCTATAAGAGCAATGGCAATATATGATGGTCCAAAGGACAATAACAAAGCGGCAATAACGCAGAGCCATGGTGCAATCAAATCGCCCCAGAAATCAGTAAACTCGGGCCAGTCACACGCCTGCTCCTGTCCAATAGCAGTTGTGTTAATAATTTTGAATGAATATGCGGCAAAGTATCCCGATGCGCCAATACCGATAATAAAACCCAACAATGGAATAAAAGACGTTAGCGAAATCATCAACGACAGCACTCCTCCTATGACAAGCATATATTTTCCAATTCCCCTGAATGGAAATGTCAGTGCATCATGTAACATGACGATTTTCCCTTCCATCGAAATATCTGCTATATAACGGAATTTTACGAAATTTATGCCGTCTGCTTCAGTTCCTTACCCAGGTGGTCCCAATCCTGTTCGGCCCTGAATTTGTTGTCCGACTCGGTGGCCGAACTGATATATAATATCTATGCTGAGTTTAATCGTCAAGATCGCCTTTAGGGATGGACTTGCCGGATGGGCGCAGCATAAACTCGGGCTGCAATCACCATAGAGATCGAGCCTGAAAACGCTTAGGCAATTTTTTGCAGACGCCGAATATGAGACAACAGTTCTTCTTCATCGGCCATGCCGGTAAAGTACCAGCAAAGCATTTCATACGTTCGAAGCGTCGGCTTACGGCCCGTCCAAAGCGATATCAACATACACGCAATGATGGCCGAATAAGTCTGCAACTCGATGCCGTTCTGATTGTAGCTCAACAGGTGACGACAGCCTAAAATGTGCTTGTAGAAACGAAAGAAGGTTTCAATCGTCCAGCGATGCCGAAAGACCAACGCTATAACATCCGATTCAACATCCAGCATATCCGTTGCTATGGCAAGTGTCTGTGACTGTTCCGGGCCGCCGCGTCCCGTGTGCATGCGTTTGAGATGCGGCCGGCATTTCACCTCAACAACACGAACTGCTCCGGCTATTTCGTCGCTTTTGGCATCACCGCCCAATCGAACAATACGATCTCGTACAACACCAGCCGACTCTGCGTCCGCGGTGATGGGACGTTCCTCTATGATCTGACAGACGTAATTGTCTCGTATCCGGCAGACAAAGGAGCTGTTGTGATCCATGATCTTTTGCAGAAGGCCGTATTTGGCATACCCTCTATCCAGAACGTATATTCGGCCGGC
>JAFGPJ010000450.1 GCA_016936275.1 Sedimentisphaerales bacterium | reverse complement strand
CGGATTTCGCAAAGCATTGCCGGTAGCGTGCAAGCCTGGAAAGACAGCTACGCCATGACATCGCGGATTACGGAAATTACAGCCCCGGCCATGACGCTCATGTTTGCAGATACGGCGATGACCAACGACCAAAAGTCGCTAATAGAGTATTCGTTTGCCGAGCCGCCTTTTACCGTTTATAACGGTCGGCCGGTCACGGAATTTTACATGTCACCGTCTGTTCATTTTCGTCACAGGGGCCAGGCAAATGTCGGCTGGACAGACGGCCACGTCGAGCCGCGGCAAATGGCCGGCTCCGGCGAGAAAAATGTTTATGACGTCAAATCGGATGATTTCAGATTGGGTTGGTTCGAGCCGCTGGACAACACGCCATTTGATTTGCAGTGATAGACGTGATAGCAGTGGTATGAATTAATAAAAAGGGACCCGTACCGAAGCTGTCGATACGAGCCCCAAAATTGGTCGAAAAGTTGAGTTTATTCTTCTACGACAATATCCCTCGGGCCGTACAGCCGGATATCGTCGATGAACATCTTGCCGGAGCCGCCCGACACCTTCGTGTTGCCTCTGGTGCCGACGCCGATTGCAATACTATCGACATCATTCAGGTTCAAGCCCTGGTCCGCGAGGTCCTGCAGGCTGATGGTCCACTCCGTCCAGGTCTCTATCTGTGTGGCGGCCGGGTCATCGTGGACCACAACCACCGGCTCACCCGTGCTGTTGGAAACGGCCACATACATCGGCTCGGGATCGTTGCTGAGTATTCCGATGTCCTGGTTTGCCCACTGCGTGCCAACCGTGCCGGTAATCGTCACGTTGGAGAACCTGCCTTCGCAGGTAGCAGCCGTATTGTGTGACGTTACTGCCAGGCCGACGTAAACGTTCGAGTCCATTGAAATATTCTGAGCACCCCATGACATTAGTTGCCAGGTAGTCCCGTCGCTCGAATAGTAGGCCCTGAAATTGCCCGCGAAGTCACGCTCCAGTTTTATCCAGTACGGTGCGGTGATTGCCGTCTGCTCGGTTGTAGCGACGCTGGTGTCACTTGTGGCTTCGGCATCTGTGTCTATTCGATCCTGGAATCTGCATCCGTTGCCGGGTGTGATATACACCGCAGCAAATTTCGAGCCCGGCTCCAGCGATTCTCGTATCATTATGCCGGCCTTGGCCCATGGGTCCGTATCGTCAATGCTGAGCACCTTGGCCTGGATTGTGCCGACGCCGTTCAGCGTTTTGAATGCAAAGTGGAATTCGTCCGCGACGCTCCAGATATCGGTGCCCGCTCCAGTCATCGTATACGTGCCGGCCGGCGCCTCAGCGAAGCTGCCGACGGATGGCGGGCTGCCCCTGAACCACAGCGACAATTCCTTCACACCTCCTGCGGTCCAGTCACGCTGATATGTCAGCGTAAGCTCAGCCTCGGAATATTTGGCGTAGCCCTGCTTATCGTTGTCGAAGGCGAGCGGCATCGACTGGCCGCCTTCGTGTACTATGGTTTCCTCGGTGAACGAATCTGTCGATTCATCGCCCACTGCCGAGCCGGTGCCGTTGCCGGGATAGTATGGCTGAACGTTTGCTGAGCCGTAACCGAGTCCGTCTTTCCACGCGTACCAAATCTGGTTATCGTTTGCGTCATAGAGCTCGAAGTCATCTACGACGAGATACTCTTTTGTCGTGAAGCTCCAGATGTCACCTTCAATCACGGCTGGATCTTCGATGTCGTTGACCTCATCTACCCTCCAGTAATAGGTCGTGGCGTAATTGAGTGACAAGGGCCCGTATTTGGCTTCGGTCACGGTGTCAATAAATGCCGTGTTGTCTATCACGGCCTGCTCGCTCTCGCCCAGGTAAACATTATGCTTGTCCGCTTCTCGCCCGACCGTCCAGTTAAGTGTTACATTCAGAGGGACCTCTATCTCTCCAGAAGCCGGCTTCGGAGTTCTTGCCTGCACCGGGATATAGAAGAACCGCACTTCACTTAGACTGTATTGATTAAGTATGTGCTTGAAGTTGCTGTTAGCGGTCAACCTGACGTACCGTGCCGATATATCGTTAAAATCGATGGTAGTATTGTGTGCATAATTAGCAGTGCCCGGCGCCTGGTTGAACTCGTGCGTCGTTCCCAGTGTCTCAAACCTGGTTCCATCTACCGAATAATCGATCACTACTTCCTTGAATCCGATACCAATCGATTTTTCCAGGCCTTCGTTAGAATTCCAGACCCACATTTCGTGCAATCTGTAAAGTTTGCCGAAGTCGTATTCAATCCATGTCGGCTGCTCACCGTCCTCGTTGCTCAGCCACATCGTGCCTTCGCCGATATTGCCGTGCAGCAGGCCGGTTTCGTCCAGCCCGGAGCTGTTCACTGTATTTTCGGGCTCATTGCCTTCTACCCAGCTTGAAGCCCTGACGGCAATAGTCCCGCCGTCAATTGCAAATGCGAAAGGCTCGATGGTAAACTGCCAGACTTTGCCTGTGTATATTTCGTTGCCGGGCGCCGCTCCGACTCCGTCGATGCGCCAGTAGTAGGTCTTTCCGATTTTAAGGCGGATAGTTCCTAATGCCGGATACTGGTTCGGGTCCTGCCGGCCTTTGTACACGCCGTTCGGATCGATGGTTGTTGATGCCTCGTTCACATCGTCGAAATTCGTGCCGAGATAAACGTCGTTCTTCTCAGCGTAGCCTCCCGGCGTCCAGCTCAGGACCACATCGCGGGCTACATCGACTGCTTCATCAGCAGGAATTGGATTTAACGCCAATTCCGGAAGCCCACCAATATCACCCTCAAGGAGCGTGCCGCCATCGTCTCCCAATTCGACCGTTCTGAGGATTGCACCGCTGCCACCTTCAGGCGCGAACATGAAAGCCACAAAACCATTCGTATCGCTGTTGAGAAAATCAGCAAGGGCCTGGCTTGTATCGGTTGATGCCCTTGTGCCACGAGCCGGTGCGTTAAATGATAGCAATATCCCGGTTACATCCGCCAGATCAAGAGCAACATCCGAGTCAAGGGCCGGAGTTGGATTATTTTGAACGCCGGGAGCAGTATTCCAAGTCATTCCATCGGCGACGAGGTCCTCGAATTCCTCGAGAACTCCATACACGTTTATCATGCCGGTGTCGTGGCCGTAATTGCTGAAACTTACATCTGAGAAAACAACGCCCTGGGATTGAGCTTCAGACAGGTCGTAGGCCACGAATCCCACACGGCGTCTGCCGCCCTGATTACGGCAGTGCATGCCCGACTGGCCGCTGTTGTCTGAATCAGGTCCCTCGCTTGCGTCGTTGCTAACGTGCGTATCAAATGTCGGCAGCAAGCTGAATGGCACTGCCTGAACGCTGCTTAACGAACCAATCAGCAGTGCGAAACAGATGAAATAAGTCATTTTTCCAGACATAATGGTCCTCCTGAATAATTAATAATTGCCGATAGTACTGATATTTTAGCCTCTAAATTGATTTGGACTATGACGATACGTATGATAGCTGCCAATGCCTCCTTCCAAATAAATCGGCCATTTATTGACGTAAAAATACACGTATCACTGCCTTATTTGTACTAAATTATATGCCCTTTCGTCAAGGAAAAACCGCGAAACCGCAAGTCGTCTTTTTCTATTTCTGTTCAACATCGAGACGAACAGGTAACTAATGATAGACGAAAGAACGATTTTTTGCTTGAATTTGGTGTTTTTTCGCATTGAGAGTAATTTTTCCAGCTAAAAAAGGTCTTTTGCCGGGTTTTTATTTGTGTGTTTTTGTGCCGTTTATGGTTAAATGTCACCATGGCGAAGGTGCAGGAGAATTCGGCTGGTGTTGAAAGCTGGCTCAGGCTAATCAGGGCCGACAGCGTCGGGCCGGTTACGTTTGCCAAGATGCTCAAACATTTCGGCTCGGCCGAGCGGGTTTTGGGCGCTTCGGTCAGCGAGCTGGCCAAAATCGACGGCGTCGGCTTCAAGACCGCCGAGCGAATCGCTTCGAGCCGCGATAAATTCGATGCCGGAGCTGAGCTTGAGTCGGCCCGCAAGCTCGGCGTCTGGCTGGTAAATCTCGCTGACGAGCGTTATCCACCGGTCCTGAGACGAATTTACGATCCGCCGCCGGTGCTGTACGTCAAGGGCAGCCTGGGCAGGCAGGACAATCTGGCAATGTCGATAGTCGGCTCGCGACATTGCAGCATATACGGCCAGGAGCAGGCCTCTCGTTTCGCTCATTTTCTCGGCTCGGCGGGTTTTACGAT
>JAFGPJ010000449.1 GCA_016936275.1 Sedimentisphaerales bacterium | reverse complement strand
TTAAATTTAGGCATTTTAGTCACTTATAACTTTAGGCACTTTTAAACCATGCTGACCAAGGATTTGGCTATCTGCATACGCGCAATCGATTATTCGGAAACATCTCAGATTGTCACATTTTTTGCAAAGGCCACCGGCAAAATCGATGCTATTGCGAAAGGCTCGAAACGACCCAAATCGCCTTTCGACGGGCCCATTGAAGTGCTCTCGCACGGAAATGTCGTCTTTGTCGATTCGGCCGGGGAAAAACTCGCTACATTGACTGAATTCCAGCAGCAGCCCGATCTCATAAACCTGTGCAATAACCTTTTTATGCTGTACGCCTGCCTTTTCGCCGCCGAGCTGCTGAACAACCTGACACACGATCACGATCCTCACCCCGAGCTTTTCGACAGCTTTCTGGAATTCTTGCACAATGCCAACGAACAACATTCAGCGAATGACCAGCAGCGTAATATCCTGGCCCTGCTGATATTATTCCAATTGAATCTGCTCAATGACATCGGTCTTCAGCCGATACTAAGCCGTTGTGCAAACTGCAAAACGCAATACGCAGACCTGCCCTCGAGCAAAGCGAAGGGACGCGATACGCAATACGAGACATATTTCAGCAGCTCCGCCAACGGGCTGATTTGCAGAGATTGCGAGCCAGGTTTTCCCGATAAGATCATGCTGTCAAAAGAGGCTTCAGCCTGTTTGTCCAGCTTGAAACGAATTCCCGACGCAGCGGAAAAAACGCTTAAGGAAATCGAAAAGGTTTTAATCCACCACCTGACGGAGCTGCTCGGCCGAAAACCGACAATGGCCAAACATATCCTCGACGGCACCTGATTGATTTATAAAAATAACAGGGTTCCCTTTTCTTTTTTCACTCTTCAGAAAAAAGTTCCGGTTGGGTAGGCGTACTTTTCTTTTTATGTGGTTTTATGCCGAGGTGCTCGCAGGCTTGATCTGTTATTTCTCTGCCGCGTTTGGTTCGGCGCAGAAAACCTATTTGCAATAAATACGGCTCGACGACGTCTTCGAGTGTGTCTCGTTCTTCGCCGAGTGTCGCGGCGATTGCGTCAATGCCCGCCGGGCCGCCGTTATAGACGTTAACCAGTGCTCGCAAAAAAGCCCTGTCCAGCTCGTCCAGACCCAATGAGTCAATCTGCTCCATCTTAAGTGAGCTTTCGACAATATCGGCGCTCAGGACGCCGGAGCCTTTCACCTGGGCGTAGTCACGAACGCGCTTTAGCAGGCGGTTAGCCACTCTTGGCGTGCCGCGGGAGCGGTCCGCGATCAATTCCAGCGTCCCATCCTCGTACTGCAACTGTAGCAATTCGGCAGACCTTGCCAGAATCTCAGTCAGCTCTTCGCTGTTGTAAAAATCCAGGTGATATAGCATCCCGAACCGGCTGCGAAGCGGGGCGCTGAGAAGTCCCGCCCTCGTCGTGGCACCAATCAAAGTAAAAGCCTTGAGCGGGAAGTTTATCGTTTTTGCGTGCAGGCCGCTATCGACGGTGAAATCGACCTTGAAATCTTCCATTGCCGGATAGATGAACTCTTCCACGGGCGTGCTTAGCCGGTGAATCTCGTCGATAAAGAGCACGTCACCGGTATTGATATTGCTCAAAAGGCCCATTACGTCACCGGCCTTTGCCAGGGCCGGACCGGATGAGCAACGTATCCGTGCCCCCATCTCGTTCGCCACGACGTTTGCCAGCGTAGTTTTACCAAGACCCGGCGGGCCGTAGAATAAAATATGCTCCAACGGCTCGGACCTCTGCTTTGCCGCTGCGATGGCGATGGCGATTTTTTCTCTGACGTTCTGCTGGCCTACACATTCGGCCAAAGATTTCGGCCTAAGCGAGATATTGAAACTCTCCTCGGCTTCGTTCAAAGATTGTCCACCTATGATTCTACTTAGAGCCATAATTTCAATTTTCAGTTATTTAGACCTCGACGCCCTGCTTCAGTCGATATACCAGTGGCACGAGCGCCTCGGCCGAGTTTATATCGGGATGTTTCCGGCAGGCCATTTCGACCAGATCTATCGCTTCGGCACGTTTCTCGCCCCATGCGATTAGTATCTCCAGGGCCTCGATCTGGAACGGTTTGAATCCGGCCGCCTGCCGGGACGGCTCGGCGCCGGCGGCAAAAGACTTTAATTTGCCCTTAAGCTCGGCGACAATCTGCTGGGCCATTCGCCCGCCTATTGCCGGCAGTGCCATGAGGGTCTTGTCGTCGCCATTCTCGATAGCCGCAGCGATGGTTGCTATCGGCATGCTCAGCGACTTCAGCCCTTTTTTTATACCCATCCCTTTTACGCTGATATACTTCGTGAAAAAGTCCCTCTCTGCCGTACTTAAAAAACCGACCATCCTCGGTATCATGTTTCCGCCGCCCGGCGTGCCCTCGTAATATTCCATCGTGCAAAGAGTCACATCCGAGCCGACCCGGCCAGATAGCGCATTAACACAATAGCCCGGCAGCATGACCTCATAACCGACTGCCCCGACCTGAACTAGGCAGCAGTCGGTATCGAGCTTGATAAGTTTTCCTTCAATCTTCGCAATCATGAATCAATTGACTATTGACTATTTTCTATTGACTATTTTTTCGTGTTTCTCAAATCGCTCATTATCCAACAACGACATTTTTAGTTGAATTCGCACAGCACAGAGCAGCAGCGATGGCATCGGCCACGTCGCTCGGCTCGGGCAGCATGGGCAGGCACAAAACGGTCTGAATAGTTTTCTGCATCTGCTCCTTGGACGCCCTTCCGTTGCCGGTAATCGACTTTTTTATGCGCGTGGCGCCGAAGCTTCTTACTTCAATCGCCGCTTCGGCACACTTTTGCAGTATAACACCCCTTGCGTGCCCCATCAATATCGCCGTTTTCGGGTGGGCATAATGCGAGTACAATTCTTCGACCGCCACAATGTCCGGTCTTAAACTATTAAGCAGGGACGCCGTATCGTCGGCGATTCTATTCAATCTCTGCTCCAAAGCCAGCTCGGCAGTCGTGCGAATAACTCCCGCCTCAATCAGCTTCTCCCCATCCGGCCCAATCTCCAGACAGGCATAACCGCAAACAAGCAGACCCGGATCTATGCCGAGGAACCTCATTTCATCCTCCAGGTAGTCTTTTCCGGTGTATCTTCCAGCACAATTCCAATTTCATCCAGTTTGGCACGAAGTTCGTCGGCCTTGGTAAAATTCTTGTTTTTACGAGCTTCATTTCTCTCGGTGATCACAACATTCACTACATCATCGACATGCAAAACGTCAGCAACATTAACTGCAAGGTTCTCTTCCTTTATAATACCAAGAACATCTCCACCCAATTTGCTGAATAAATCATCAACCGCGCTAAGAGTTTGAGCGGTTGCGTTGCCATCCTGGAGCAGCTTATTAGACAAACGAACGAGATCGAACATAACAGACAATGCGACCGAGGTGTTCATATCATCATTCATTGCCGTCTCAAATTTGGTTTTCAACTGCTCAAGTTGCCCTGCAACCTCGGCGTCGAGTTCACAATTTTTTACCTGTTCAATTTCTTTTCGCATCGCTTTGACCGTTTCGGTTATTTTATTGTAACCGCTCTGGGCCGCAAACAACGCCGCATCTGAAAAGTCCAGCGGGCTTCTGTAATGGCTGTTCAAAATCAACTGCCTTACAGCAAGTGGGTCGTAGCTTTGGTTCAGTCTCTCGTGCTCACCCTTGAAGGCCTGCTTGAGCGTGATGAAATTATTCAGGCTTTTTCCCATCTTTTGCCCGTCCACGGTGACCATGTTATTGTGCAGCCAGTAGCGAACGAAGGGCACGCCGTTGGCCGCTTCCGACTGGGCGATTTCGCATTCGTGGTGCGGGAACTGGTTCTCTAATCCGCCGCCGTGGATATCGAGGGTTGTTCCGAGATATTTCATGCTCATTACCGAACATTCCAGGTGCCAGCCGGGATAGCCATTGCCCCATGGGCTGGGCCACTGCATAATATGGTTCGGCTCGGCCTTCTTCCACAGCGCGAAATCGACCGGATTTTTCTTGTCCGGCGAGACTTCCACGCGGGCGCCGGCCATCATTTCCTCGATATTCCTGCCGGAAAGCCTGCCGTAGTCCCTGAATTTAGACACATCGAAATACACCGAGCCGTTGACTTCATAAGCATAATCTTTTTCCAGCAGTGTTTTTACCAGCTCTATCTGCTCAATGATATGACCGCTGGCACGCGGGCTTATGTCCGGCCGGACGCAGTTCAATTTGTCCATGTCCTCGAAATAGCTGCGAGTATAAGATTCGGCAAGCGCCATGGGATGCACTTTCTCTCTTTTGGCCGCCTCGCCGATCTTGTCCTCGCCCTCATCAGCATCATCTGTCAGATGGCCAACATCTGTGATGTTCTGCACATAAGTAACGGCG
>JAFGPJ010000448.1 GCA_016936275.1 Sedimentisphaerales bacterium | reverse complement strand
GTCTCACACGATGTGTACTTCGGCACTAATTTCGATGATGTCAACGACGGCACGGCAGATGCATTTCAGGGTAACGAGTCTGAAACATCTTTTGTTGCCGGCTTCTCCGGATACGCGTTTCCGGACGGTCTTGTCCCTGACAAGATTTACTACTGGCGTATCGATGAGGTCAACGAAGACCATCCGGACAGTCCATGGAGGGGCGACGTCTGGAGTTTTAAGATTGCTGTACAAACTGCTTATAATCCCGATCCACCTGATGGGGCTACAATGGTGGATATGGGCGCTACACTTAGCTGGACTGCCGGGGTTGGTGCCATGCTGCACAGGGTGTACCTCGGTACTGATGAAGACGCTGTAAGTAATGCCACTATAGACTCACTTGAGTATATGGGCCGTAAAACAGCTCCATCCTACGAGCCGGATTTTCTTGAAAAAGGGAAGACTTACTATTGGCGGATTGATGAGTATGATGGCCATACTACGCATACGGGCGATATCTGGAGTTTCTCAACAATCCCAATTATACCAATTGATGATCCTGATCTTCTTTGCTATTGGAAGTTTGACGAAGGCTCAGAAACTATTGCCTTTGATTATTCCGGATATGACCATCATGGCGTTGTTAACGGCGCAACTTTGGAACCGTACGGCCGGGTAGGTGAGGCATTTTACTTCGAGGGCGCTACCGGCGACTACGTGGTTGACGAAGATGCAGGAGCATACATAAACGGTTTAAGCGCTGTGACGGTCTGTGTGTGGATCAAGGCTGACGAGGCGGGGACGAACCGGGGTTTCATTAACAGCGAGGAACCTGCCCGTCGCGATGATTATGGAATCGCAATGCGTTATGACAGCGCCGGTTACGCCGGCGGAGGCGTCAATTGTTTTAAAATGGTAGTCAGATCCGCGCAACCGGTTATGGCACAGCGTTTAGAAAGCTCCAGCTACGTCCAGAGTACCGACTGGCAGCATGTTGCTATGACATGGGCCAGTGGAGACATAGTAAGATTCTATATAGATGGCAGAGAAAATACGCCAACGTTTAATGATTCTCCCAATGAAGCCGGCTGTACTATCATAGGCTGCTCGAAATTGATAATCGGTAAGGGAGGTGAGCCGGGTGCCGCCGGTGCATGGAAAGGTCTGATTGATGATGTCCGAATCTATAGTAAAGCGCTTACCGAAGATGAAATAAAGAAGGTTATGAGAGGCGAATCGAGCCTTGCCTGGAATCCAAGTCCGGCGAATGGTTCAACACCTGACTTGCATTACGTGCTGCCTCTTAGCTGGTCGTCCGGAGACTGGGCAGATCAGCATGATGTCTACTTCGGTACTGACAAAAATGCTGTGACTAATGCCGATACTTCCGATACGACCGGCATATACCGAAAACGTCAGACTCATACGAGCTATACCCCTCCCGAAGGTGTTGAATGGGGCACCGGGCCTTACTACTGGCGAATCGATGAATACAACTCAGATGGTACGATAAGCAAAGGCAGCATCTGGCAATTTACAGTAGCAGACTTCATCCTTATTGACGATTTCGAAAACTACAATATCGGCGATAACCAAATATGGCATGTCTGGAAAGACGGGCTTGGCTATGGCGCCTGGGGCGATATACCTGCTTATAGTGGTAACGGCACAGGATCTGCTGTAGGTGATGGATCAACAAATACTTATACTGAGGAAACTATCGTCCATAGTGGAGATCAGTCGATGCCGTATTTCTACGAGAACGACAAGCAGGGCTTCTCGAAGTATTCGGAGGCACAAATGTCGCTGAGTTATCCGCGTGACTGGACTGAGCAAGGCGTTACAGAATTGTCGCTGTGGTTCAGGGGCTACGCGGCGGGCTTCAAAGAAGGACCTGCTGGAACCTATACGATGACCGCCTCAGGTGCGGATATTGCAGGCACATCCGACCAGTTCCGTTACGTTTATAAACGGCTTTCCGGATCAGGCTCGATCCATGCACAGGTGCTCAGTGTTGAGAACACGCACATGTGGGCCAAGGCCGGCGTGATGATTCGCCGCACACTGGATCCAAGCTCGCCGTTCGCTGCTCTGTATATCACGCCCGGTGCCGGATGCAGGTTCCAGAGCAGACCGACTCTCGGAGCAGACCATAGTAGTGACAGCGGCGTAGCAACCGATGAGGAATGGTCAATCACGGCGCCTTGCTGGATTAAATTGGAACGTAACAGCACCAACCACAGCTTTAGAGGCTATTACTCCAGCGACGGCGTTACCTGGCAGGAGATGGCGTGGAATCCGCAGTATATTGTAATGCCTGATGAGGTGTATATAGGCTTAGCGCTGACCAGCCATAGCATTAATTCAATTTGTACAGCACAATTCTCAGACGTCAATATCACCGGTTCGATCAGACCGCCGAACTGGACGGACGAGGTCATTGGTACAACAATGCTTAGTAATGATGCTGAGCCGATGTACGTGGCCCTGGCGAATAGCAGTGGTGAACCTGTAGTTGTATACCACGATAATCCCAATGCGGCTCAGATCGATACCTGGACAGAGTGGATTATTCCCCTGCAGGATCTTGAAAATCAGGGCTTAAATCTGACCGATATTGACAGCATAGCTATTGGTTTTGGTACACAGGGCAACATGACGATCTCCGGCGGCACTGGCAAGGTGTACTTTGACGACATCCGGCTGTATCGGCCTCGATAGGCTATAGGCTGCCGTTGAAAAATCCAGTTTTAGCTGCCTGTCACTCGACATAGAGCTCAATGGGACTGTGTTGGTGGACTATTCGGTCTTTTTGACAATTGTCTTGGAGGGGGACCAAAGAAATCCTTTGGTAAAGCCGAAAATAGCCCAATCAGGGGATTTTTCTTGACGTTAAAGCACACAATCTGGTACTATGAATGTAATCGTTAGGGTTCGTAAGCTCTTAGCTTTACAGCCGAAATGTTAATATATTTCAGGTTTTTCTTTCGATTAGCAATTCTCATCAGGCTTTTGAAGGAAGGAGGTCGAGTCGCAAAACATTGCCGCGAGCAGATAAAGGCACATAGATTCGACACGATGACTATTATTGATAATTTATTTGCCACCAAATCACAGACAATCACTTAATTTTTTTGAAGGAGGCGTTCAAATGTATAAGAAAATATTTTGTTTAGCATGTCTTTTTGTGGTGCTAAGTTTGGCAGGTAATGCAACTGCTCAAATTCTGGTACATTATAAGCTCGATGAGGAATCCGGCAATATTGCCGTTGACTCAAGCGGCAAAGGCAATGACGGCATAATCGGTGCCGAACCGAACTGGGTTGAGGGCTGGATCGACGGAGCACTGAATTTCAGCGAGACCGACGCCAACAACATTACCCTGCCGGCCGGCAATATGGGGCTGCGTTCGGATACGGGCACAGTGGCCTTTTGGGTGAATATGGACGATGTGCCTGGTGGTATCAATACAATATTCTGGGGCGGCGACAATACCACCGGCGGCGGTTTCGGCCCGGAAAACGAAATGCATATCCACGTTGAAATCACTGTAGCAGACATCTGGGAAGGAGGAGAGTTCGGGTTCTACCTTCGTGGAGATCCAAATAATGTCCATCTTCATTCCGATCCCAACAAGGGTGACACTGCGGGAAACGTGCCGGTCAGCCCGATTTTGTTACCTGACGGGCAATGGCACCACATCGCTGGAACGTGGGGCAACGAGGACGGCAACGCAAAGCTGTATTTTGACGGTCAGTTATTGCACGAAATACCCTACGACTGGACAAAAATCAGCTATCCGCTTACCAACATATTTATCGGCCAGATGGGGGGCGGCGGGCGCATTTTCAACGGCCTGCTCGATGACATACAAATCTACGGCGGCGCCTTAACCGAAGAACAGATTCAGATTGTTATGGCGGGTGGTGAAATCATCAATCTCAAGGCCGCTCTGCCGGAACCTGCCAACCAGGGAAAAGAGGTGCCGCGTGATACCCCTCTTAGCTGGCTGGCTGGGGACAAAGCCGACACGCATAATGTGTACTTTGGAGACAATTTCGACGATGTCAGCGAAGCCAGCATATCTGATCCTCGAAGCGTCCTTGTATCTGAAAACCAGACCGGTGTCACTGTTACCCTCCCCGACCTTCTCGAATTCAATAAGACCTATTACTGGCGTGTCGATGAAGTTAATGCTCCGCCTGAATCCGGTATCAACAGAGGCAGCGTCTGGAGTTTTACGACGGTCAATTTCGTTGTAGTAGATGACTTCGAAGGTTATACCGATTATGCACCGGATGATATTTTCACTACCTGGAAAGACGGATACGGCACTGATGATAACGGTGCTTTGATCGGATACGATGCTCCGGATATCGACGCCGGCGAGCATTTCGTCGAGACCACGATTATCCACGGCGGCACACAATCTATGCCGTATTTCTACAATAACGATGCGAAATATTCGGAAGCATGGAGGACGCTGGATTTGGTCCGCGACTGGACTGCGGATGATATCGTAAGCCTGTCACTGTGGTTCAGAGGCAATCCGCCTTATGTCGGCAGCTTCACAGAGGATCCGGCCGGAACCTATACAATAACATCGACAGGCACGGATATCTGGGGCGGTTTGGATGAGTTCCACTTCGCATTCAAGCAGGCCGACGTTGCCGTCAAAATAATAACAAAGGTTGATAGTCTCCAGAACACAAATGCGTTCGCCAAGGCCGGCGTGATGATTCGCGACACGCTGGATGCGGATTCCAAATACGTTGGAGTATTCATAACTCCCGAAAACGGTGTTCGTTTCCAATATCGCAACACCGTCGGGGGTGTCACGGAGAGAGAATTCGTAGAAGGTATTACCGCACCCCAATGGGTCAGTCTGGAGCGCACATCAGGCGGGCTAATCAGGGCGAATTATTCTGCGGACGGTATTACATGGGAGCGTTTCAGCCTGATACAGCTCGCCGTGACAAAGCCCGTGTACGCAGGCTTAGCTGTTACGAGCCACGATATTAGTTTGACTTGCGAGGCGGTATTCTCTGAGGTCAGCTTCTCCGGCACCAATGTCGGTGAACAGTGGGCCGACCAGGATATCGGCATGTTAAGCAATGACGCAGAGCCAATGTATGTGGCTTTGTACAACAGCACTGGCGAGCCGGCGGTGGTTTATCATGACGATCCGAATGCGGCGCTGATAAACACCTGGACCGAGTGGGTAATACCGCTGCAAAAGTTTGCCGACCAGGGTGTGGACCTGACCGACGTTGACAAAATCGCTATCGGTTTCGGCGACAAAGACAATTTGCAACTCAACAGCGGAGACGGCACGATGTACTTCGATGATATTCGCCTGTATCGCCCGCTGCCACCGGTAGTAGTTGACGTGGAGAACTTCAGCTTCGAGCTGCCAGGAACAGAGAAAATCAAGGGCTGGAACGGTGAAGGTGTAGCTGGTACGCCTGCTGTTGATATACCTGGCTGGAGCAGCGATGATGTTGTTGTCGACTCGGGAGTGGAAACCGGCTATACACCTACCGATGGGGATTGGACCGCTTTTCTAATGAGCGGCGATCCTTCTGTCTGGCAGTTGACCGGTCATACGATTACCGAAGATGACGT
Source organism: Sedimentisphaerales bacterium (assembly GCA_016936275.1). Classification (GTDB taxonomy): domain Bacteria; phylum Planctomycetota; class Phycisphaerae; order Sedimentisphaerales; family Anaerobacaceae; genus JAFGPJ01. The sequence goes on along the minus strand of JAFGPJ010000448.1, from coordinate 3,538 downwards.
TCTGGAATTGAAAGTAGATGCCAGAATTACATGGGCCGCTACGAACCTGTTGATGAGTCTCTATTATGATGACAATGGCACCCGAGTGCCGATAGCGACCAGCCAAGTGACTCTTACAGACGCGATGCAGGAATATTCCCTGCTGTTTTCGGCAGCCGGCGCCCCCGCATCGGTCGGCAAGCAGATAGGAATTGAATTTTCCAATTCCAGCTCCGGAGATACGTGGATCGGTTTGGATAATGTTCGTCTTGCTGCGCCGGCGGAGTAAATCGCCTGGGCACGGTTGATTTGGCATTAACGTAGAGTCTGTACTGATTTAAATTACCTGCTGCGGATTTTGCAGCCGGTCTTTAATGTAGTTTAGAAACTCGGCGGCATAAATCTCGCCGACAATTCTGCGGTCGGCGGCAACGGAAAGGCTGACTACTTTTCGGGCCTTTATTTTGCCGTCTCTGCAAACTGCCGTGGGTATAATATTGCCGACGGACAAAATCGTGCTGGCCGGCGGCGGGATGATTCCCACGAAAGAATCTATACTGTACGCACCGAGATTACTCAGGGCGATAGTCTCGCCTTCGATTTCTTCAAGCGTCAGTTTATTATCCCGTGCTTTATCGGTCAGCAGGGTTTCTTCCCGGCCAATCTCCGGCAACGTTTTGTCCGCGGCGTCCTTTACCACCGGCACAACAAGACCCTGCGGAGCGTTTACTGCAAAGCCAACGTTAATACGTTCGGCAATTATTATGCTGTCATCTTCAAGCCTGCCGACCACGAGAGGATATTTTTGTGCCGCCATGCCCAGAATGTGAATATAGAAAGCGTTCGTGGTTATTCTTACGCCGAACGATTTTCTGAGTTTTGGCCGAAGGGCCATTAGCTCTGTCACGTCCGCTTTGGCTTCGAGGTAAAAGCAGGGCTTGCTCTGCTTGGATTGCAGCATCCTTTGGCCGATGAGCTTTTGTATCCTGGTTAACGGGACAAGCATAGATAATTTCGATGGCTAAGCCATAAATTTCCAATTGCCGATTTTCAAATCGCAGTATGATTCTACAATCCCGGAATTATAGTCCAGCGGTTCGCTTTTGCAAGAAAGAATCATTTACACCAGGCCTCTATTGTGTCGGCGGGCAAAACAGCGTAAAATTGTAGTGTCATTCTGAGTGGAAGTGAAGAATCTCGACGATTACTTGTAGTCAAATCCTTACGTTTGAGATTCTTCGGCTTAGCCTCAGAATGACGACGCGTAAAATAGCGTAGAAAGGCTCGAATGCAGTCTCATACAAAGCATTACTTATTTATATGTGCATAGAACAGGAACCGCAGCATGGCCGCCGAGCATATCTGCAACCAGTTGGCCCGGGCAACATACAGGGACATCGAGTGTGAATCTGCGGGCGTCCGTCCGATGGCCGTAAGGAGGGTGACGAAAAAGATGGCCGACAAGGCCGATATGATATTCATTATGGAAGACTACATGAAGGAAATCCTGGAGACCGAATTTCATCAGCCGGTGGAAAAAATAATATGTCTGGACATACCTGATATTTACGATATGCGAGATCCGGAGCTGGAAGCGATCCTCAGACAAAAACTCCTGCCGTACATTTAACCTGCTGTTTCAACAGTTTCTTTGTTCCAAGTAACTCCCTCAGCACCATTATTACCAGGACGATGGAACTTGGTCTTTATATCTACCGTTGTACCACTTGAGGTACTCCTTTACCGGCCTGGTCAGGTTTAACCTGATTTCGCCATTATTTGGATCGTAGTAGTAGCCTCCCTTGTCATTCAACTGCCGATACTCCGGGACATCGCTTTGCTTGTCTGAGGTTAAATCCACAATCATCTTATTCCATACACCGCCCCTGCTCAACTTTCGGAATTCATTAAATGAGTCAGGATATCGTCCGTTATTTTCAAAAAAAACTTGAATTCCTTTTCTTGTAGCTCCCAGATGCACTTTTATTACTTTTATACGATTTCCACATTTTGAGTCGTATTCTATCTGAACATAAACCACTATCAGCACAAAAAGTAATGCAAACAGGAAGGTACGCGAGTACGGAATGTTTTTCCCCAATGCCGAATAAAAAATTCCTCCGGTTCGTCTTACTTTCATGTGCCGCTTACCTTAACATTTTGAATCAATTTATCACAAGAAATGTGCTTACCCAATCTCAGTTCTACGCCGGTCTTATCCCTTTTCACATACGTCTGTACTCGTCTCTGAATTGCTCACCTGCCGGTTTCGCTGCTTTTCAGTCCTTGATTGAATATAAGTAGTTCGCTTCTGCTTTTGCTAATGAATATATGATAACACCATAAAGCCCCAAATACAAGTGAAAAAGTAATATTATACGGATTCTAACAAATCCTTGTGCAGAGTTGTCATTCTGAACGAAGCACAGCGCAGTGAAGAATCTCTAACGCTCATTCATATCCCAGATCCTTCGCGGAGTTTATCCTCGAATGCAGTGAAGGGCTCAGGATGACAAATCATTGAATTATTTCAAATTTCTTATAATACGTATTACAAGAACGATGCTCTCGGTGATTAGTGATTAAAGGGAAGAAGGATTTGGGGCTTTTATAGACACAAGCACAAACCAAAAAGTTGCTGTCTGTTATATGATTGCCCGAAAAGGCATCGAAGATTCTTCTAATTTCCCTGGATTTGGGGAATTTGTCTTTCTTTTATCCAGCAGTAAAGAACCGGCACGACGAACATGGTGAGCACCTCAATCGTCATCCCGCCGAAGGAAGGAATAGCCATCGGCACCATAATATCCGAGCCGCGTCCCGTGGAAGTTAAAACTGGAATCAGCGCCAGAATTGTCGTAGCGGTTGTCATCAAACAGGGCCGAATCCGGCGCTGTCCCGCGGCAATTACAGCCTTTCGCACATCGGCTACACTCTCGATCTTCTGCTGACTAAAGCTCTGCTCGAGGTAGGTCGCCATGATAACGCCGTCATCCGAAGCGATCCCGAACAGAGCAAGGAACCCAACCCAGACCGCCACGCTCAGATTGATTGTATGCACCTGAAAAAGCTGTCGCATATTAACACCAAAAACAGAGAAATCAAGAAACCACGGTCGGCCATACAGCCAAATCAGGATGAATCCGCCCGCCCAGGCTACGAAGATGCCTGAAAAAACCAACAAAGTGGTTGGAACCGACTTGAACTGAAAATACAAAATCAGAAAAATGATGAACAAGGCCAGCGGCAGCACTACAGCCAGTTTTTTCTGTGCTCGAATCTGGTTTTCATAGCTTCCGGCGAAGGTATAGCTCACACCCCGCGGCAGTACCAGCTCGCCGTCATCTATTTTGCTTTGCAAATAACGCTGGCAGTCTTCAACGACGTTGACTTCCGCGTTGCCGGGCCTCATGTCGAAAAGAACGTATCCGGTAAGGAACGTGTCCTCGCTCTTTATGACCTGCGGGCCGCGGACGTAGCGAATCTCGGCAAGCTCGGTGATTGGAATCTGCTGTTTGCCTGATTTTGCAGGGATGAGAATTTTTCCCATCGTCTCAAT
>JAFGPJ010000012.1 GCA_016936275.1 Sedimentisphaerales bacterium | reverse complement strand
GTTGACGCCGATTCGCCTGCAGAATTCCCGGATCGATTCGGGTGAATAGCCCCTTCTCCTTATTCCGCTGATAGTCGGCATCCTCGGGTCGTCCCAGCCGCTGACAAGGCCCTCCCGCACTAATTGCAGCAACCTTCGCTTGCTCATTACAGTATAGGTTAGATTGAGCCGGGCAAATTCGATTTGCTGCGGATGATACACATCCAGCTCATCGAGGAACCAATCATATAAGGGCCGGTGGTTCTCGAATTCCAGCGTGCAAATCGAATGTGTTATCCGTTCGATGGAATCTTCGAGCCCGTGCGCCCAGTCGTACATAGGGTAGATGCACCATTTGTCGCCGGAACGGTGGTGTGATGCATGCACAATTCGATACATAACAGGATCGCGCATATTCAGATTGGGATGCGCCATGTCGATTTTCGCCCGCAGCGTGCGCGAGCCGTCGGGGAATTCGCCTGCTTTCATTCGTTCGAACAGATCCAGATTCTCCTCGACCAGGCGATTGCGATAAGGGCTGTCCTTGCCCGGCTCGGTGAGCGTGCCGCGATACTCTCTTGTCTGCTCTGCCGTCAGGTCGCAAACGTATGCCTTGCCCTTTTTTATAAGCTGTATTGCGTATTCGTGCATCTGCTCGAAATAGTCTGATCCGTAGTACAGGTGCTCGCCCCAGTCCCAGCCGAGCCAGCGAACGTCTTCGATGATGGAGTTGACGTACTCCTGCTCCTCCTTCTCCGGATTCGTATCGTCGAATCGCAAATGGCACCTGCCGCCGAATTCGGCTGCTATGCCGAAGTTTAGACAGATGCTCTTGGCGTGTCCGATATGGAGATACCCGTTAGGCTCCGGCGGGAATCGCGTTACTACCCGCCCGTCCCATTTATTGGTTTCAATGTCTTCGGCAACAATTGCACGGATAAAATCAAGTCTTGTATTTTCATCTTTGCTCATTATGAGTAGTTCCTTGTTTCCAGTTCGTTATTCTCCGTAAAAGTTTATAAGACATTATTCGTCATAGTATAAATTGTGAACGATGTGCTATCAATAACGAACTATGAGCTCTGTGGTCTGAAACAGACGAATGAAATCAGGACCAGGACAACTCCGGAGACAAACAGCAGGATTCTGTTCCGCGGTTCGCTGCAGCGTCTAAGCCAGTGAGGCATCTCTACCTCGGCTGGTTCTCGGTTCGATTCTTCCATCAGGGCCTTGCGGGCGGCGGCCAACTGCTGACTCGTCGCCCTTGGGTAAACTGTATTAGGATCTTCAGACCCGGTTCCGAACGTAGCCGGGGCAAGACGCTCGACAACCAGATTGGGATTTTCTTCCAGCCGATTCAGCAGCACGTCGTAGTCTGTGTTTAGAGATTCGAGCCGGCTTAGGGAATCTTGTGCCGTCCTCAGGAGCTGTTTGTTTTGATAGTATCGTATTAAATCGTCGCAGAGTATGGAACTGCTCAGAGAGGCCGCACCGATACCGAAGAACAGAAAAAATAAAACCGCTTGGATGAATTTCCGTCCCTGCATAGCTTAAGTCAGAGCGGCCGGTGAACCGCCCATCTATATCTCCATAATATCTCCAATACAAGTCATTTTAAGAAAGATTACCGATTTCCGCATCCAGTGTCAAGATTCGACTAAATTTGCTCAAACGAATCGGATTTTGTCTTGAGAGTGCCGTTTTTATAAAAATTTAAGAATTTTAGGAAAAAATTGTAACTTTTTACGCTGTTCCACGTCTATATATGTAGTAGCACATAAATGGCCGTTCGTAAAAGCTTGCCCCAAAAGGGCGAGTATCAAAAATACAATATGCGTCATCACCCTCCTTCAAGAGGCCGATGCCCACAGGGTCGGCCTTTTTTTTATTGATTGTTTACAGCATATAGTCCATAGTAAACATTATATAGAGTAAAAAAATGAAGATTCCTTTGACTAAATATGGAATGCCGCAGGTGGTTGTTTACCCGGCGGCGGTGCTTGCGGCAATGATTGTTTTTCCGTTGATAACAGCAGCTTTTTTGCCGCTGTGGGCGGTTATTGCTATAGAGGCGGTTTTGGCCGCCATCCTGATATGGACCCTGATGTTCTTCCGCGATCCTGAAAGGAGCTGCCCTGAGGACGGCAGCCTGCTGTTGGCGCCTGCCGACGGGCGTGTTACCGAGGTCGAAACCACCGAGGAAACGAGCTTCATCGGGGGGCCTGCTCTGCGAATCGGGATATTTCTGAGCATTTTCGATGCCCACATCAATCGTGCTCCGTGTAACGTCAAAATTAAAAAAATTACATATAAAAAAGGCAAATACCTAAACGCGATGAATCCTAAATCGGGGCGTCTCAACGAATCCAACGAGTTGGACCTGGTTCGTACCGACAGTCCGAATGACAGGCTGATTGTCCGGCAGGTAAGCGGTGCAATTGCCCGGCGGATTGTTTGCGAGGCGGCAGAAGGGCAGGAATTAGCTGGCGGCGAAAGGTTCGGTATGATAAAATTCGGCTCCAGAACAGAATTGTATGTGTCTGCCCGGGAAAATGCAAAGTGCCTTGTCCAGATAGGCGATAAAGTAAAAGCAGGCCTGACGCCGCTTGTAAAATATGGAGTTCGAGATGCGAAAGATGTCGAAATCGAAAACTGATGCTCCAAAGAAAAGTCTGCTTCGTCGGGTGCGCAGACAGAGGTTAAAGTACATTACGATTCTGCCGTCGCTGATTACGATTTTAAACGGCGTCTTCGGCTTCACGGCGATAATCTTCGCAGGCAAAGGTTTGGATGTATTATCTGTGGATTCCAAAATACCCTTTTTTACATTCGGATCCACTACTTACTTTGCGATGTCCGGTTATATGATCCTTGTGGCGATGATCGCCGATATGCTCGACGGGCGGCTCGCCAGAAGGATGCAGGGAACTTCCAGCTTCGGCGGCCAGCTCGACAGCCTTTGCGACATAATCAGCTTTGGCGTGGCCCCGGCATATCTCATGCTCAATGTCCTGGAATCCGTAGTCGCAGATATCGGTCTTGCAGATGAAAGATTTCTACAGCGTTTCATCTGGATCACTGCGGCCGCTTATATAAGCTGTGCTGCTATCCGGTTAGCCAGATTTAATGTGGAAAACGAAGAGGACGAATCGGCGCACATGAGTTTTATGGGCCTGCCGACGCCAGCCGCTGCCGGAGTAATAGTAAGCCTCGTAATATTTCACCAGGAGAAACTTCCAAAATTGGCTATTACAAATTTCGCAATTATTGGTCTTCTGCCTTTTATCGCCCTGGGCATATCAATATTGATGGTAAGCAGGATTCGATATCCGCATATTCTCAATCAGTACTTGCGTGGCAAAAAGCCATTTGCACATCTTATAAGGATTCTGTTGCTGCTGATTTTTGTTTTCGTAAGCATACAGGCGGCTTTGGTGGTGACTTTCTGTGTTTTTGCCGCAAACAGCTTTTTGAGGTGGTTATATTACAGAATTTCAGCGTCACGATTCTTCGCGGGGTTGAGACACAAGGTAATTCCTGATAAAGATAATCTTGTCCCGGCAGCACAACATTCGGTTTCGATAGCCATAGATGAAGCAAAAGTTGATGAATAGTACCACGGCGCTGGTCGATCAGCACAAAAGAAACTTGTCAGCTACTCTGCATTCGGGACCGGATGCATATCCATCTGTTTTACGCTTGAGCGATTTATCTGATAATACTTTTCGACGATCCCGATCAGCCGGGTAAGGACTGCTCGACCTTCCGGACTTGCTTCCAGGCCGACAATCTGAAGGCCAAGGGAAGCATTTTTTTCATCTGCCGTAGGCAACACGTTTCTGATTTGGGCACTCAGTATTAACGGTGTTTCATAAGGTAGGGGTGTGAATCGCATGCTGATAAACTGTCCTTTTTTGAAGTTTGCTTTTCCGGCATCGTTCTGGTTCGGCACTATAACCTGGGCGCCGCCGGCGGAAATGTCCATAAGCCTGCCTTGGCAGTAATCGTTCATTTCGCAGGCGGGATCATGCTTCGGATTTGTCTCTTCTCGTCTGCCGGTGCGATGCCAAAGCAACACTTTTACATTCAGCGATTCCGGTACGTTAACACGAAAATAGCTTCTCCGCTGGATTACTTCGATCTTGTCCGGAACAGCAAGTACGATTGTTCCCCCGCACTGGCGGTTAGTTTCAGGATCGGTTGAAGGCTCGAGTGCTTTGACGGTAGTGTCGAAAACAAACTTGCCATATCCATGTTTGAATGAAATTCCCACCGGTTGCTCCATACGGATATTTATAGGACGCTGCCTCCTGGAAATAGTGCTCTCAACGCTGAGCTTGTCTCCATCAAGGGCAGTCAGCAGAACCTTTGCGACGTGCCATTTGTCCCTGGAGAGATAGGACATGATGGCAGGAACTTTCATATCGATCGCTATTTGCAGAATTTTCTCACGATCAACTCCGTATGGCGTCATTACTTCATTCATATCAACCTCCTTCTCATTTAGGCTTGTAAACGGCCTTTCTAAAGAACCCCTGAATACCATTGAGCCGACGGTTCTTCCGCAGGGAACTCTTTTAAAATATAGTAATAAATCCACTCTCGGCAAAATCCATTCCTGATTAAATGTGTTGATTTTATATGTCGGAGCAGGCAGATTCAGCTGGGTAAGCTTGCAAAAACCGCAGTGAATCATTACTATGGCTGCACCTATGAATAATACTCAGGAAACAAACAATCCAGGTTACGATAAGATAGCCCTCCTCGGCCTTTTTATGTTATCGTTGCTGCTGGCCAACTCGATTGTTTTCTTCAAGGCCAGAATATCATTTTCGGACCCAATTCGCTTATCTAAAACAGGATTATCAGTATCGATGCCGAGCGGGCACAACTGGCAAAGCGAGAAACAATGGAAGTACCAGGAGAATATATTCTCCTTGAGCTGTCTTTTTCCCCGCGGCTCAGAAAGACCGACCGCCTGGGCCAATTGCCGATATTTGTTGAGTGCCGAGACAACAACGCCGCAGATGCGGTTCGAGCAAAGGGCCTCTGCAATCAACGCCGTTGTTACCGAAACAAACCAGACACAAACAGATACACTCACGATTGACTGGGCCCGCATAGACATACCCGAATTGCGTTTCAGCATGTTTTTCGGAACATCAAGATTACCCGATAACCGGCAGCTCGATATCGAAGTGAGCCAGATTGCCGGTGAAGGTGAGCTGACTGAACAGATTTTTAAACGCATTATAGAGAGTCTGAAATTAGAAGATAATCGGCTCCTGAAAGACGGGGCCGAGATTGTCGCGGAAATAAAACGCAGAGGTATCGATAGCTTTTTAAACAGTCAGAACCGGCAGGCTTATTTTCTGATTAAAGATGAGGCAAAACGCAATATCGGTTTTACAATGGATGTGATTGTTGAATCCGACACAGACGGCTCGGCTGCAGGTGATCAGCCCGATATTCGTGCCGTCGGTCAATTCTATATTAATGGGCAAAACTCTATCGAGCACGCCGCATTCTTTCAATGCAGCAACAATCTCGATCAGTTTGTTTACAAAAGTGAAACCGGCAGCAGGATCGGTAGAATTGTCGTCGAGATTGTCCTGAACACACCGGATGTAATAACTATCAGGAAATTCCAGACACAAACCGACGAAAAAAGCTACCGCCTCGGCCCGGCTATGATACCTGAGGTTTTCCTCGACCAGCTCCTGATGCAAATGCTCGTCAGCGAAAAAAAACAAATCATCGTAGATATAATCGAAGCCACCGGTAAAATTATTCCGACGCTTTTAACAGAAATCGAAACCACAGAAGGTATAACCGCCGACAAAGATGCTGCTTTTGCTTTTGAGCTGGAACTTCTGGACGGCCGTGGATTCTCCGAGCGGTTATATCTGAATGAACAAAAGCAGGTATATAAAAGACTGGCTCGTCAGGATAATCTGTACATCCTTGAACGTACCGGTGAAGAAAATATCGCGAGGGAATTTCCCGAACATGCCGATCGTATTTTGCGGAATAATCGAATGTTGAAATAAAACAGTCTTTTTCAGAGGAGTTATTATGCGAGTAAAGCAGAAGGGCAGAAATTCAATCATACTTGTTTTTTACTTGTCGGCTTTTTGCATGATCATGTCAGGCTGCGCGACTGAATCGTCGGATCGGGCCGAACAAAACCGCTTGGATACGGAAGACTTCTCCGGCATGAAACTCTGGTACCATGCACCGGCACAGGAATGGACACAGGCGCTGCCGGTCGGAAACGGACGTCTGGGAGCAATGATCTTCGGTGGAGTCAAGAACGAGAATATTCAGTTTAACGAAGACACGCTATGGACCGGCGGGCCGCACGAGTATCAGCACGCCGGCGCTGCTGCATATCTTCCTATTGTCCGAAAGCTGCTTTTCGAAGGAAAACAGCGCGAAGCCGAAGATCTTGCCGCCGAGCACATGATGAGCGTGCCGCTGCGTCAGGAAAAATATCAGCCGTTCGGCAATGTATTGCTTCATTTTCCCAGACTGTTCGAGCTTCAGGAAGAATGCAGTCAGTATCGGCGGCAATTGGACATGGACACCGGTTCGGTAAAAATCAGCTACCAAATTGCAGATGCAAATTTTACACGGGAAGTGTTTGCAAGCGCACCGGATCAGGTGCTTGTAATACGTCTGACCTGTGATAAGCCGGCACAGATTACTTTCGACGCAAAGTTGGATACTCCGCATCAAAAATGGGAGAGCCTGCCCGATGGCGATAACACGCTGAGACTGTTCGGACAGGCTAACGAATATATAGACAAAACACCGAACAGAAGTCCGAGTGTTCTGAAATTCGAATCGCAACTTCAGGTAGCAACAGAAGGCGGCGAAGTATCGAATGATGAGCACGGCATATATGTGAAAAAGGCTGATTCGGCGACACTGGTGCTGGCAGCGGCAACGAGCTATGTGAATTATAGAGACGTTAGTGCCGACCCGCAAGAGCGCTGTCGCGGGACTTTAAAGGCGGTAAAAGGAAAAAGCTACAAAGAGCTTTACGAAAGACATGTAAAAGATCATCGAAGTATGTTCCGGCGGGTAAGCTTGGAATTGGGAACCAGCGAGGTGGCCGGACAGCCAACTGATAAGCGCATCGAGAACTTCGCCAAACAAAACGACCCACAACTGCTGGAGCTTTATTTTCAGTACGGACGATACCTGCTGATAGCAAGCTCCCGCCCCGGCTCGCAGCCTGCAAATCTCCAGGGCATCTGGAACGACAATCTTAATCCGCCCTGGGACAGCAAGTGGACGGTGAACATCAATACCGAGATGAACTATTGGCCCGCCGAGGTCACCAACCTGCCGGAATGTCACGAGCCGCTCTTCGATATGCTCGACGACGTGGCCGAGTCAGGGCGCAAGACCGCGATGGCCCATTACGGCTGCCGGGGCTGGGTGCTTCACCATAATACCGACCTCTGGCGCGGAACCGCGCCGATAAACGCCTCCGATCACGGCATCTGGGTGACAGGCGGAGCATGGCTTTGTCAGGACCTTTGGGAACATTACGCCTTCACGGGCGACAGGGAATTTCTCGAAAAGAGGGCTTATCTTCTTATGAAAGGAGCAGCGACGTTTTTCGTCGATTTTCTCGTTAAGGACCCGAAGACCGGCTGGATGATAAGCACGCCTTCCAACTCGCCCGAGAACGGCGGGCTCGTCGCCGGCCCGACTATGGACCATCAAATCATCCGCGATTTGTTCGGCAATTGCATCGCGGCGTCTGTAATTCTCGGCGTTGACAAGGACTTCCGCGAAAAGCTCGCTGATTTGAAAAGCAAAATCGCGCCGAACCAGATCGGCCAATACGGCCAGCTCCAGGAATGGCTTGAAGACAAGGACGACCCTAAAAACCAGCACCGGCACGTCTCGCACCTGTTCGGCCTGCACCCAGGCAAGGAAATCACACGCAGAAGCACGCCGGGACTTTTCGCCGCGGCGAAAAAATCACTCGAACTTCGCGGCGACGGCGGCACGGGTTGGTCCATGGCATGGAAGGTCAATTTCCAGGCGCGCTTCGAGGACGGAGACCATGCGTATAAAATGCTCAGCAGCCTTTTAACTCCCCAGCGAATGTATCCCAATATGTTCGACGCCCACCCGCCCTTTCAGATTGACGGCAACTTCGGCGGCACCGCCGGCATCGCGGAGATGCTGTTGCAAAGTCACACAGGCGAACTGCATCTTCTGCCGGCATTGCCTTCGGCCTGGCCCGACGGCAATATTAAGGGCCTGTGCGCCCGCGGCGGATTCGAATTAGACATCGACTGGCAGAATGGAAAACTCAACGAGTGTATCGTCCGCTCGAAGCTCGGCAATAAATGCAGAGTCCGCTCAGACGGCCCTGTTCGTGTGACCGCCGAAACCGGACCGATTGAAACTACGAAGTTTGAAGAGGACGAGGACATCATCGAATTCGATACCGAACCCGGTCAGACGTATGTAATCGCAACAGATTGACAAAAGCCGCTGTAATAAAAAGAAAGCATAAAATGAAGAACCTGAAAACTGCGTTAGTTCTTGTGGGTATTTTTCTTGCCGGATGCTCGATATTCGGCACCCAATCAATCAGCCAAAGTAACGAAGATTGGAACCACCTGAAATTATGGTACGACGAGCCGGCACAAAAATGGACCGAAGCACTGCCCATCGGCAACGGCCGGCTCGGAGCAATGGTTTACGGCAGCGTTCAAACCGAGCGGCTCCAGCTCAATGAGGACACGGTATGGGCCGGTCACCTTCTCGAACGAGACCGCGTCGGGGCGTACAAATACCTGCCCGAAGCCAGGCGGCTCATCTTCGAGGGAAAATACGCCGAGGCCCAGGAAATAATGCAGCGAGAATTTATGGGTGAGCGGCTGGTTCGCAGCTACCAGACGCTCGGTGACCTGAGATTACAGTTCGGCAACAACGGGCAGGTCACCGATTACCGCCGCCAGCTCGATCTCGATACCGCCGTCGTTACCGTCACGTATCGACTCGGCGAAGCAACTTTCACTCGCGAGGTTTTTTCAAGCCCCGTTGATCAGTGCATCATCGTTCGCCTGACGTGCGATAAGCCGGCACAGATTACCTTCGATGCAAATCTTTGGCGGCCTGAAGATTACACCATTGAAACCGATGGTTCCGACTGCATTGTGATGAAAGGCCAGGCAACAATGAAGGGTAAACACAAGGGCGTCAATTTCGCAGCCCGGCTGAAGATAATTCCCGAGGGTGGAAAACTAACGGCGACCGATGAAGGTGTGCGGCTGGAAAATGCTGATGCGGCGACACTTTACATCGTTGCGGCAACAAACTACCACAGCAACGATCCACAAACAGTTTGTGACAGGCAATTAACGGCAGTCAGCAGAAAAAAATATCCCCAATTACTACAAGCACACCTTACTGAATATAGGCGTTTGTTCCGAAGAGTTGCGTTGAAACTGGGTGATGATAGCGTAACAGACATGCCGACCGATGAACGACTGCAAGCCGTGAAGGATGGTACCGATGATCCAGCTTTATGTGCTCTGTACTTTCAGTTTGGCCGATATCTTCTGATTTCCAGCTCGCGTTCGGGCTGCATGCCGGCCAACCTACAGGGCATTTGGAATGAGCACATCGAAGCCCCTTGGAACTGCGACTACCACATCAATATTAATATACAAATGAACTACTGGCCCGCCGAGGTCTGCAACCTGGCAGAATGTCACGAACCTTTCTTCGACCTGACCGACAATCTGAGGCCCCGCGGCAGAAAAACCGCAAAGGACGTTTACAACTGCCGTGGCTTCGTCGCCCATCACACGACGGACGCGTGGTTCTGGACCAGCCCCATTGGAAACGTCGGATACGGGATGTGGCCTTCCGGGGCTGCATGGTGCTGCCAGCATCTTTGGGAACACTACGCATTCGGGGGCGACCGGGAATTTTTGAAAAAAAGAGCTTATCCGATTATGAAAGAGGCGGCCGAGTTCTTCCTCGACTTTCTCGTCGAAGACCCGAAAACGGGCAAGCTGGTTTCAGGCCCCTCGATATCGCCCGAGAACCGATTCCGCACGCCTGACGGCAAAGTATCGAACCTAGCAATGGGCCCGGCAATGGATCAACAGATTATTTATGACCTGTTTACTAATTGTATCGAGGCGGCAAAGATTCTCGGTATCGACGATGACTTTGTCAAACAGGTCAAATCTGCCCGCGGCAATCTGGCCGGCCCCCAAATTGGCTCGGACGGCAGGCTTTTGGAATGGACGGAAGAATTCGCCGAACCCGAGCCGGGCCACCGGCACATCTCGCATCTGTTCGCGCTATACCCGGGTAAACAAATTTCCATCACCGACACGCCCAAGCTGGCGTCTGCGGCACGGAAATCGCTCGAATACCGGCTAGCCCACGGAGGCGGCCATACAGGTTGGAGCAGGGCATGGATAATAAACTTCTGGGCGCGCTTGCAAGATGCGGAAAAAGCACATGAAAACGTGCTGGCCCTGCTGCGAAAATCAACGCATCCCAACCTCTTCGACAATCATCCGCCTTTCCAGATTGACGGCAACTTCGGTGGCACGGCAGGACTTGCGGAAATGCTGCTGCAGAGCCACGCAGGTGAGATTCATCTACTGCCAGCCCTGCCAAAAGCCTGGCCTGACGGCTCGGTCAAAGGCTTGCGTGCCCGCGGCGGTTTCGAAGTGGACATCGCATGGAAAGACGGTAAACTCGCTGAGGCGACCATACGCTCATTGTCAGGCAACAAGTGCAGGATACATTCCGACGGGCCTCTTGTCGTGACATCCGCCGGCAAACAAATCGCCGACGGAGGGCGAAACGTTGTCGATTTCTCAACAAAAGCCGGCCGAACGTATCACGTTTCAGCGGAAAATTAAGTGCCCATATGGAACTGATTCTTGGGATAACCTGGTATATAGCTCTTTTAGTCGCGTTAACCTTTCATGAGGCCGCTCACAGCTTTGTCGCATGGAAACTCGGCGATCCCACAGCTTATCGTCAGGGCCAGGTCACGCTCGATCCCATTGCCCATGTCAAAAGAGAGCCGTTCGGCACAGTTATTATGCCGATCCTGTCTTTCATTTTCGCCGGCTGGATGATCGGCTGGGCCAGCGCCCCTTACAATCCTTACTGGGCGCGGAACAACCGGCGAAGCGCAGCTCTCATGGCCCTGGCCGGGCCGGTCGCGAACTTGATTCTCGTAATCTTAGCCGGTCTGGCAATTCGTGCCGGGATATTGCTTAAAGTCTTCCACGCCCCCGAGTCCATTACGTTCGAACAGGTCACCGAGGCGGCATCGCCCGGATTTGCAAACTCGGCCTCGGTTGCTATAAGTATCGTCTTTTCGCTTAACCTGATTCTGTTTGTCTTCAACCTTATTCCGCTGCCTCCGCTTGACGGCAGTGAGGTCGTATCATTGTTTTTAAGCGGCAGTGCCGCTGAACGTTACGCACAACTTTTGCACCAGCCTGGCTTTCGAATTGTCGGCCTTGTTGTCGCCTGGCAACTGATGGGTACGATTTTAGGCCCGGTACGTTTGCTGGCGCTCAATACGTTATATCCCGGCGCCGGTTATCATTAGAAGTTGAGATGTTGTCGATGAAATAAGCGGGCGCATAAAGGTACAAAAGTATTGATAAACGGTCAACATCATAATATGCTATAGGGCAAATGCTGGATTTTTTAAGGGACGCATTATGCAAAAGCGAAGGTTAGGAAATACGGATTTGGAGCTGACAACCGTTGGCCTTGGCGCCTGGGCAATGGGCGGGCCTTGGCTGTACGGGTGGGGTCCACAAGACGATGATGAGTCGATTGCCACCATATTGCGTGCAATGAATGAAGGCATCAACTGGATAGATACCGCGGCCATTTATGGTCACGGGCGTTCCGAAGCCGTTGTAGGCAGAGCACTGAAGCAAATGAGTCGAAAACCGCTTGTCGCCACGAAGTGCGGCCTGTGCTGGGACGAGCAAAATGAAAGAATCCCCCGCCTGAAGGCTCAGAGCATCCGGACCGAATGTCACGACAGCTTAAGAAGGCTTGGTATCGATACGATAGACCTCTACCAGATACACTGGAATCAGCCGGAAGAGGATATTGAAGAAGGCTGGACGGAAATGGCCCGGCTTGTCAAAGAGGGTAAAGTGCGGTATATCGGCGTGTCGAATTTCGACGTTGAGCAAATCCAACGTTTGCAAAAGATTCACCCCGTCGCCTCGCTTCAGCCGCCCTACAGCATGCTCCATCGCGAGGCGGAAAATGAGCTGCTGGACTATTGCGGAAAGAATCAAATTGGCGTCGTTGCATACAGCCCGATCCAGCGGGGTTTACTTACGGGTAAATTCGACCAGGCGCGCTTTGATGCGCTGGCTCCAGATGACCATCGCAGATTCAGTCCGGATTTTCTTGAGCCGCAGTTTAGCGCTACGCTCGAACTTGTAGAGGACCTGAAAAAGATTGCCGGGCGTAACGGCAGAACCTGCGCCGAATTAGCGATTAGCTGGGTGCTGCGCAGAGACGAAGTCACCGCCGCCATCGTCGGGGCACGAAGCCCGCAACAGATTATCGAAACCGCCCCGGCAGCGGATTGGGAGTTGAGTAAAAAAGATATTGAAGAAATAGAACGGCTATTAGCCGAACGTGATGCAAAAGTTAAGAGCAAGATTAAATGATCGTGGGGTAATACCGTAAAGCATCCCATAGGGAGCTCCACCCTATTTATAGATCGAGACAAAAATGACAACAGAAAAAGATATTTACACAAGTCCTCTGGTTGAGAGAAATGCTTCGAGAGAAATGGCTGAGCTATTCGGTGCTCAGAAAAAATTTACCACCTGGCGCCGGCTCTGGCTCGAGCTTGCAAAGGCCCAGCAGAAACTCGGGCTGGATATAAAGAACAGCCAGATAAGGCAGATGGCCAGAAACCTCGACTACATCGACTTCAAAAAGGCTGCCGGCTACGAGAAGCAATTCCGGCATGATGTTATGGCGCATGTCTATACATTCGCTGACGCGGCGCCGAAAGCCGAGCCGATCATCCACCTCGGCGCGACAAGCTGCTACGTCGGTGACAACGCCGATTTGATTATCATGCGGGAGGGGCTACAAATCCTCGCCGGCAAGCTCGCGGCGCTGATCAACCTGCTGAGCAAATTCGCTAAAAAATACAGTTCACTGCCGACGCTGGGCTTTACGCACTATCAGCCCGCCCAGTTGACTACCGTCGGCAAGAGGGCAACGCTTTGGTGCTACGAGTTCGTGATGGATTTGCAGGAAATCGAGCACCGGCTTGAGACTCTGCCTTTTCGGGGCGTTAAAGGCACCACGGGCACACAGGCCTCATTCCTGGAGCTTTTCGATGGCAACCACAGCAAAGTCAAGCAGCTCGATAAGGCGGTAGCGGCTGCGTTCGGCTTTAAGAAAATCTGTGCCGTAACCGGCCAGACCTATCAGCGGAAAATCGACGCCCTTGTCGTCAATACTCTTGCTTCTGTTGCGCAATCCGCCCACAAGATGTGCAACGATGTCCGGCTGCTTTCTAACCTCAAGGAGATTGAAGAGCCGTTCGAGCAATCACAAATCGGCTCTTCGGCCATGCCTTATAAGCGAAATCCGATGCGCTGTGAAAGGACGACCGCCTTGAGCAGATTTGTGCTGAGTCTGGCTTCCAGTCCTCAGATGACGGCTTCCGAGCAGTGGCTCGAAAGGACGCTCGACGATTCGGCCAACAGGCGAATAGTGATTCCGGAGGCATTTCTTGCCGTCGACGGCATACTGGAGATTCTTATCAACGTAGCGGACGGACTTATAGTCTATCCGAAGGTAGTCGCCGCACACGTTGCCGCCGATCTGCCCTTTATGGCCACCGAGAATATTCTCATGGCGGCGGTAAAGGCCGGCGGCAACAGGCAGGAGCTGCATGAGAAAATCAGATTGCACTCGCATGCCGCCGCCGCTCAGGTCAAAAAGCTCGGCATGCCCAACGACCTGGTCGGCCGGCTCAAAGCGGACATAGCGTTCGCCAAGGTCGATTTCGAGAAAATACTGAATCCCGACGCGTACATAGGCAGGGCTCCACAGCAGGTCGATGAATTCATAAGAAGTATTGTAACGCCAATCCGCAATAAATATCGAAAAGCATTGTCACAAAAAGTACAGCTTAAAGTTTAATGGATGAGGAAAAATTTATGGAAATTGTGATAGTCGGCCAAAGAAACGGTGAACGCAAAATACAATGGCTAAATTTCCTCTCATCGACTTTTGTTCTGGGGATAATCGGCGGTTTGGGTGGTGGCGGTATCTATTATTTGCTTTGCCGGCGCTGGTCTCATACGGCTGTAATTTTCGTTGCGGCTATTACGGCCGGAATGATGTTTCTTGGTCTAATTAAAAGTCTGAGAGCACCGATCGATAAATTGCGCGAATTGAAATAGAACTATGACCTCATGTGAATCCACAGTGAGAAAGAAAGTCCGATGACCAGAGAAGAATTGATTAAACGAATAAGAGAAACCGCTTATCTGGAAGGTGATTTTACCCTTCGCAGCGGCAAGAAAAGCAAATATTATCTCGACAAATACCTGTTCGAGACCTGCCCGGATATTCTTATGGCTCTGGGCGAGGAATTCGCCGGACACATGACCGATGATGTAACGCTGATAGCCGGCGCCGAATTAGGTGGGGTCGCCCTGGCCGCAGCTACCGCAATGGCGACCGGCAAAAACTGGGTAATCATTCGCAACAGCAAGAAAGGCTACGGCACCGGAAAGATGATCGAAGGAGTATTAAAGGCCGGCGACGTCGTTCTGCTGGTCGAGGACATCGCCACGACCGGCGGGCAGGTTCTCGAAGCAGCCAAAATCATTACCGAAGCCGGGGCGACGGTCAAAAAAATCGTCTGTGTCATCGACCGTAGGCAAGGCGCCGAGGAAAACATCACCAAGGCCGGCTACAAATTCGAGGCCATCTTCACAAAAGAAGATTTGGGAATCAAAGACAAATGAGCCGCATATCGGATTACATTCATTTACGCATTCCTGCATTCATACGCTTTTTTGCTTTGACAAGAGCTATATCAGCTTGTATAATGGACTTATAATAGGTGGTGTGTTTTGTGCCGCCCGGATAAAAAAATATACGTTGACCGTTAAGGGAGACCCTGTACAAGAAATGGTACAGGGAGAAATGATGAAGAGCGTTTTTGTTTGTAAGGTGATTTTGCCCTTTATATTGTTGGTTTTGGTTTTCATGCCCTTCGGCTGCAGCTCCTTCAACCAACCCGGCGAAACCGCCGCCGAAGGTCATAGAAGACATCAGCGTATAACCAGGATTAATCAGCAGGAAATGATGGCGGATATAGATACGGTATTGATGCTTGACGAACCCAGCAGACTCACCGATAAAAGGATACCGTAGGAACGGTCTGCGAACCACCCTTACTTCTTGATTCTCGACGAGCACGAGAACAAGTTACGGTGGCAAAAGGATTTGATTTGTGGAAAACCTCATCGATCAAATACAATTATATTT
>JAFGPJ010000447.1 GCA_016936275.1 Sedimentisphaerales bacterium | reverse complement strand
TGACAAAATGTTCAGCATGACGCAGCTTTTCGGCGGCGATGGACTTTTCCTTCAAGATAAATTTCGTGCTTCATACGCGCTCCAGCACAGCGATCTGTTTTTCGACCTCGGCCTTATCAATGAGTCGGAGCACTGGACGCATGAAGCCATAGCCAAAAACGGAGAGACAGCGTGGAATCTTCAGCGTCTTGTGCTGGTGAATTTGCTGAAAGAAAAGCGCGACATCGCGGCAAAATATCTGGGTATGCTGCATAAAACAATGTGGCATAAAAAATGGGCCCGAAAACATCAAAAGTACCTTTCTGAAGATAGTGATTTTGCTGCAAACCCGAAATGTCGATATCTAAAAAGTGTTATGCCTGAATCCGATTTCCTCGTCTCTCCAACCGAGCCGGAGCTGTGTCTGGAAGAGCTGTTGAAGAATACGAATAATAAAATGGCATTTGAATATTTCATGGCTTATTGCCTGCTGGAAGGGCAGATTGGTCGTTTTGTCAAGAACCTCCAACGATTTAATGATTATGATTATCCAAAAGTTCCACGGCATTTCGAGGAAGCCATGCTTATCTACAACCAGCTCACGGGCGGCCAGGGCGTCACTTTGCATGGCAAAGAAATTTCAGAGCAGATGATTCGGAAGTTCGATGATTTCAATAACATTATGTCAAAGCATAATAAGGATAAAAAAGCAGCACATAATGAGCTGACAAAATACAGAGATACTTACTGGTTTTATGGATTATACTATTTCAAGCCCGATGAGTAATTATATGTCTCGATTAAATAATTTCATTATTTTGCTTTTTGTCTGTATTGCAGTGGTGACATCATGCCCCGGCTGCACAGACAAGAAACCGAATCTCGACAATTGCAACTCCATTGAAAGACAACCGGCCATATCTCCTGATTATACGAATACGACTCTTCCGCCAAACATTGCACCGACCAATTTCATCATCAAGGAAGCAGCAAGCGCATATTTTGTTCGGGTTTCATCAAAACAAGGTGAAGATATTAATATTCTCAGCCGATCTGCAGAAATCAGGATTCCTATCAAACCATGGAAAAAATTGCTAAACGAAAATCGTAACAAGTCATTACTCATAACCATTTTTATCCGGAACGAGGAGTGCAAATGGAGTCGTTTTGCTCCCATCGAGAACCATATTGCCGCCGAAGAAATCGACTCCCACCTGGTTTACCGGCTCATGAAACCCCTCTATCAATATTGGGACAAGCTGGGCATATATCAGCGCGATTTGACCGGCTATGACGAACGTCCTATTGTTCTGAATACGGCGATGGGCAAAAATTGCGTCAACTGTCACTCTTTTCACAATTACAATCCGGACCGAATGATATTCCACATGCGTGCCGGGGCGGTCGGCACGTCGATGATACTGGCATACGATGGTGAAACTCACAAAGTCGACACATCGACGTCTTTCAATCACGCTACATCATACAGATCGTGGCATCCGAACGGCCAAATCATTGCTTTCGCTTTCAACACCGTAAAGCAGATTTTTCACGCAGCCGGCAAAAACCTCGACGTTTACGACAGGGCGTCCGACCTTCTGCTTTATAACGTCAAGACCAATACAATCACAACATCCCCTAAAATATCGAGTGCTGAACGTATGGAGACGTATCCTGAGTGGTCACCTGACGGCAGGTACCTCTACTTTTGCAGCTCACCGGCATTGGAAAGTTTTGATAAGGATGAGCATCCCTTAAAGAAAATAAGATATGATTTAATGCGCATCTCATACGATGCTCAGACCGATTCATGGGGCGAGGTTGAACCCGTTTTGCTCGCAAGTAAATTAGGCCGGAGCGTCGCCCATTCGAAGTTCTCGCCGGACGGCAGGTACGTCCTTTTATGCATGTCGGAATATTCATATTTCCCGCTCTACATGCCGGATTCGGACTTGTATCTGCTCGATACCGAAACGATGGAATTTCATAAGCCGGACAACATAAACAGCGACCGGGCGGAAAGTTATCACTGCTTTTCCAGCAACGGCCGATGGGTCGTATTTAGCAGCAAGCGGCAGGATGGACAAAGCACGCATCCTTATTTTAGCTACTTCGATACTTCCGGCCATTTCAGCAAGCCGTTTTTGCTGCCCCAGAAAAATCCGGCGTATCAGCAATCCCGCGTGATTGTCTATAACGTTCCGGAATTCGTAAAAGGCCCGGTCAAAATCCCGCCGCAAAAGCTCGTAAAGACCGCCTGGTCCGAGCAGATAGTCAAGGCCAAGCTCGATCCCAAGGTCAGCACAAAACAGAGCGAGGAAACTGAAGAAACGCCCTACGAATCCAACCTCCACGACGCCGACCCTTGAAATTGGCTTTGTTTTTTCAACTTCCATTTCGCGGAACTCAGCACGCTGAACGCAGAACGAGCAAATTGGCTTTGTTTTTTCTCGAACCGCAGGGCGGCATATTGCCATAAAATCCTTTCAGATAAGATGTTACGTCAATTTGTGACGTCACAAATTGGCTTTGTTTTTTCAACTTGCATTTTGTTAGACACTGATTCACACCGATTGACACTGTTTTGCCTATTTTAACATTGGCTTTGTTTTTTCAACTTCATTAACCACGAATCAACACGAATAAAACACAATAACCGCAGATTTACCCCATGAGATAACGTCTTTGTCTATCTCACGGGGTGAACGCAGAAAAAATAATCAATAATCATTTACAAAGCCTTTTTACTTTTCTAATTCTTCATTCTCCATTCTAAATTCTCAATTCTTAACTTTGTTAAGTATTCTACGACCGGCAATCGAAAAAAGCGGGCTTATTTTAAAAAAATCTCCATTACACGGCATATATCTGCCACAGAGGGTACCGAGGACACAGAGATATAATCAATGAAAAAGATATGTAGGATAGCGCAGCTTCGCTGCCTTTTTTTGTCATCTTGAGCGGAGTCGAAAGATCTAATTAACTTACCACGAAGGGCACGAAGAACCGCGAAGAGTTAATTTTAAGGGTATTAAAGATTATAGATTGGCCATTAGGAACAGGAAAATACGCAAAAACTAATTCACTAATTCTCTAATTCACTAATAAACCTGTTTTTTTGTAAAAGAACAGCTTTTCGCAGCGAAATATAAAAAAATTCTCTCTTTTTAACGATTTTTCGATTTTGTTATCAACATTTAGCCATTCTCAAACGCTTCATATTAGTGATTAGACGTTTGTTGTCATACAACTTGTTGTATTTTTGTGTTGAAAAACTTGTGAAATAGCTTAGATTTTATTTCAGACTTTGGGAATGAGCAGAAAATAAGGAGATATTGTGTCTAAGTGGATCTCAGAGAGTATTGAGAATCAACCAGAAGTAGGGAAGGCTCTCAGAGACTTGTCTCAAAAGATACATGAATATAAAGACGCGGCAAATCCTAAATATTGCAGAGGAAAGAATAAAAAATTTCTAAGTGCCGAATTAGATTGGTTTAGGCCGGGATGGAATCTTTTCACTATCGTTAGTATAGGGTTTGGGCTTGCAGGGGGCGCCTATTCATTGGTTAGGCCGAGTGTTGAAGCGCGTGTATGGGCAGATTTAACTCTCACAGTGACAGTACCTGTATTTGTATTAGGTATTTCATTAGTAACACTGGCTCGCTCAATGAGCGAGTCAGGCAGATTCGCGGTAGAGTACTTGAACGAATCTTGCAAAATGGCATGGTTCTGCTGCTTGACACTCGTGGCAGTACTCATCGGACTTGTTGGGCGATTTGTTTGTACTATAGGATGGTTTCCTAATGTTGTCACAGTAGCAGTATGTGCATCATCGTTGGGTGCTGCAATTGATTGCTTGGCAATGCTTGCATTCGTAGTGCGCGAGACAGTACGGTGCTCAGATCCGAGCGAATCGATAAAAGCTGTGTCACAATATGCAGCGAGAAAATTGTGCTATGCTTATCTGAAGGAGGCTTATCTAACACTCTTAACGACACAACGCAGGGAGTATCTCAAGGAATGGTGTGCTGGAAAGAATATTCATCCTCCTTCACAGTATTACGGATATTACTTTAGTTCGAGTCTTCATTCAGGGGAAGGAGTTGATGATGTTGAAATTAAACTAAACGGGAGAGCACCAGGAGAGAATGAGTATAGAGACTATGATATGGAGGGCCTTGCAGCATTAGATAAGTATCTCAAAGAAAATAACGCCAACTTATATCTTAGTTCGACTATATACGAAAATAAGCAAGGACAATTAGGAATATTGAGTTCTAAGAATATGAGGCAGAATGAAAGGCTTCGAGAAGACGTTTCGACAATGGGTAGGGAAATAGTCAGGCTGAAAAAGGTAGCATTTGTGGAGGAAAATGAAAATTTTTGGGATAGCCAAGAAAGTAAACTTGATGAGGCTGTAGAGAGAGCAATTGATAGGGAGGATACGATACAATTAAGAGCTTATCTTGATGCCGTGAACGAGCCGCTTTCAGTTTTAAGACATATAAGAAACAATCATAAGGTTGTTAGAGATGCTTTTGGACAATATGTTCAGAGGGGATATGACTTTATCAGATTGTACTTGAGGGCATTGAATGAAATAATGACAAGACAGGAGAGCGAACCGAAGCATCGTGTTAAGCGATTGTTTGGATTAGCAAGTACAATACGAAAATCGGTCTGGGACGAAACGAAGAAGATATTTGAGAATATGGACTATCATACAATGGAGTTGTTCACGTGGCTGGTATTACAGATGTACAAAACCATTCAGGATGCAAAAGACGAAGCCAAATCTTTATATGATATGCGAGCACAGTTTGGCGGCTTCTATGAATTTGCTGTAGGTTGGCTCGAAGACAGAACAACAAAGGATTCTGAAGATGCAGATAAAATGCGGTTAGTTCTGCATGATGGTTTTACTAAATGGTTGCTTATCGCAATTAAAGATAAAGACACAGACCTTATTGAACAGTTATGTAACGCTGGACGGGAAATTGTATTTGGACGCGAGAGTATCAATTTTACTCATAGGGAGGCAGTCGCTCAGCATTTTGTGCTTGCAGGCCGTCTCATTAGCATGTCTAAAGCAGGAGAGGTGAACGCGACAGCAGTTGAAAGGTTGTTCTTTGAGCAACATTCACATTCAGACAGTGTTGATTTTGATGAGCTTGTCAGATTTTATCTTGATAATACTCTTCCTCTTAATTCGCTGGATTCATATATGAATATATTCTACTCACCAAATATAATTAGGTCAGATTTGTTTACAGGCAGTTCGCATTCTTCAGGTTTTGGTATGACAGGTATCCAAGAGGTATCATGGGCTTTTATATTTATTGCAGCAAATGCATTATCAAGTTGTGGGGAAAAACCTGATGCTAAAGCTGGTATTTCTGGAAGAATTACTAGTGAAAATATTAAAGTTGTTGAAGAAATATTTCAAAACTCCCATATACATCATGGATTTGAAGAGTTAAAAGGTTGGCTCAAAGCGTGTGAAGAATTAGACAGTGAACAGGAGGCAAAGGAAATTGCAGAAGCAGAGTTTGATGAACAGAAAGTAACTGAATGGAAACGAAAATTCTGGGAGGGTTATATAAGGGCAATTCCAGTGTTATCATTTTGCTTGAAAAACGGAAACTTCAAGATTGATAATAATGCATTATTTGAGCGTAGATATATTCTTCCGAAAATAGCTTTTTTCAATTGGAAATACCCTTTAAGCGGCGCTGAAGGGGATGAATTTGGGATACACATGGGTCAATACATGGAACAAAATTTCCTAAGTAACGTAGCTTCGAAAGTAGATGCAGAATCAGAGGTTAAAGGTGATCTCCCCGAAGTAATTAGAAAAGCAGTAAGTTGGCTGGAGAAAGAAGGGGCTAATATCGATGCTGGAATTATATTTGCCATAAGTAAACACCCACCAGATAGCGAATTGTACAGGGAAAAGAATTATATTCCTTCGTGG
Organism: Sedimentisphaerales bacterium; assembly: GCA_016936275.1. Lineage (GTDB taxonomy): Bacteria > Planctomycetota > Phycisphaerae > Sedimentisphaerales > Anaerobacaceae > JAFGPJ01. Next base: position 7,478 of record JAFGPJ010000447.1, on the reverse strand, counting down.
AAAGAGGATGTACCATCAAAAGGTTTTGATGGTTTTTATAAAGGATATCCAATCGTATGGCTCAGAGAAGAAAATGAGAATAATCAAAAAGTAACAGAACAAGTGGATGACCCGAAAGTTGATAAAGTGTTAGCTGTCGATTTTAGAAACTGGACGGGAATTAGAGTGAGAGAAGAACTTATTTCAAAAAAGAAATTCGGCGATTTAGTAGTAAGAGAATGGACAAAAGACGAGATTAACAATGCAATCGAGTCTGGGAAGCTTGAAAAAGAGAATATTAACAAAGCAAAACGTAATTGTCCAGTTGATGTTTCCTTATTCTGGATGTTTTCAAGCGAAGATATACCAAAAGGAAAGATATTTTCAGTATTTCATGCTGATGTGCAAAAAGAATAATAAAACGTAAGAGTTACAAAGTCCATGTTGTGCTTAATCGATTCTATAATAATTTGGGAAAATTAAGATATATGCCTGATCGAGATGTTGAGACAATACGGGTCCGTCGAAGGCCGGATTTGGTGAAGACGAAATTTGATTCCCCGCCTGCGCGAGGACAAGTCTAATGGTGCGTTTTAACCTAACCTACAAGCTTTTCTCGGTGCCCTCTGTGTGCTCTTGGTGGCTGAATTTCTTGAGTTTTAGAGTGGATTTTGGGGCAGGGTATAATTTTTTTATAAAAAGTATTGATTTGTGGTTGTAAATTGGGTATATTTCTGCGATTGAAAAATACAGCCCTGTCGCATGGGGTAGCAACGGATTTATGATTTGCGATTTTCGATTTGAAATCGGCATTTGACAATCGACAATCGTCAATCTCCTGGGGTCGGCAGTATCACGGCGTGGCTGACTCAAGCCTCCGGCGGGGCCAAATCGGGCCGGGACAAGACGGTCTCCGTGACAGATGTTGAATTGACTATTTACTATTGAATATTGACTATTAAGGCCGATACGAGGCATGAGTGGTTTAAATTTAGAGATTTGGCTTCGTAACAAATGGTCAATTGTAAATAATCAATAGTCAATTTTTACATTACCCGATGGTGTAATTGGTAACACATGGGCTTTTGGTGCCTACATTCCAGGTTCGAGTCCTGGTCGGGTAGATTTTTGAATTGACTATTTACTATTGAATATTGACTATTTAGAAAAGAGCTTATGGCTGAAACGGTAGCAATAATCCTGGCGGCTGGGGGCAGCACGAGAATGAACACTCAGGTGGCGAAGGTGCTGCACGAAGTCTGCGGCCGGCCTATGCTGGCCTACGTGCTCGATGCCTGCCGAGAGATAGGCATATCAAAGATTTTTGTCGTGATCGGTTTTTCCGCCGGAGAGGTTAAAGAGCGATTCGCCGGAGACGATGATATTGTCTGGATCCAGCAGGATGAGCAGTTGGGTACGGGCCATGCGGTTTTACGCTGCAAAGAACATCTTAAGGATTTTGACGGCCAAACACTGGTACTCTGCGGAGACGGGCCTTTGATTCGAGCCCAGACATTAAAAACTCTGATTGAGAAACATGAATCGGGACATTCAGCGGCGACGCTTGGCACGGCGATCCTTAACGATCCGAGCGGCTACGGGCGAATCTTTCGTGATGACTACGGAAATATACAGGGTATCATAGAGGACAGCGATTGCACACCGGAGCAGTTGAAAATCAAAGAAATCAATCCGAGTAATTATCTTTTCGATAATCAGGCTCTCTTCGAGGCATTAGAGACGATTAAGCCGGAAAACGTTAAAAAAGAGTATTACCTTACAGACGCCGTCTCCAGCATTATTGCAACAGGTCATAAAGTCGAGGCCATTACGGCTGTTCCGCCCGACGAGGCGGTCGGCATTAACAGCAGGGCACAGCTCAGCGCGGCGAGCAAAATTATGCAGCGAAGGATTCAGCGGCGTTTGATGGAAGACGGCGTGACTATCGTCGATCCGGACAATACATGGATCGATGCGAGGGCGCAAATCGGACAGGACACCGTTATTGAGCCGTTTACATATATTCACGGCCAGGTTCAAATCGGCCAGAATTGCCGGATCGGCCCGTTCGCTCATTTGAGGCACGGCACGGTCCTGAAAAACGATGTTGTCCTGGGAGTTCATACCGAAGTGAAGAACTCGACTTTGGCAGATGGTGTTCGAGCACGCCACCACAGCTACATCGGTGATGCAATGGTTGGACGAAATGTCAATTTCGGGGCCGGCTCGATTACGGCAAATTTCGACGGCGAAAAAGTGAATAAGACAAACATAGGTGATAACTGCTATATCGGCTCCGGCTCGGTACTGATAGCTCCCCTTGAGCTGGAGGACGGCTCGAATGTCAGTGCCGGAACGGTTGTTTTACAAGGAAGTATGAGAGGATTGAGCGGAAAGGCCAGGATAGATGTTTCTAAATGACAATTTGAAAATATTTTCGGGCAGCAGCAATCCGGCATTAGCCAGCGACGTTTGCAAGTATCTGGAGATTCCGCTTGGCGGTGCGGAGATCGAGCGTTTTCCGGACGGGGAAAAGACCATAAGAGTGGAAGATGATGTTCGCGGCAGAGATTGCTTTGTCGTACAATCGACGTGTGATCCTGTCGATGAGCACCTGGTCGAGCTTTTGATCTTTCTCGACTGCCTGCGAAGGGCCAGTGCCAGCCGGATCACGGCGGTTATTCCGTACTTCGGCTACGCCCGGCAGGACAGAAAAGACGAGGGGCGAGTACCCATAACGGCAAAACTGGTGGCAAATATGATTACAACCGCAGGCGCCAACAGGGTCCTTGCTATTGACCTGCATGCACATCAGCTACAGGGATTTTTCGACATACCGGTAGATCATCTTGCAGGTGAGCTGGTTTTGAGCAAATATTTCCGGAGCTTAAAGATAAATAATCTAACGGTTGTTTCGCCGGACGTGGGTAATATGAAAACGGCGTCGAGATACGCCGCATACCTCGGCGGAGATCTGGCGATTGTACACAAAAGACGCCTAAGCGGCAGCAAAGTGGAAGCCCAGGAGATTATCGGCGAGGTCCGCGGCAGAAACGTTTTGATGTGTGACGATATTATTGCCACTGCCGGGACGGTCTGTGGTGCCGCCGGCCTGGTCAAGGAGCGTGGAGCCGAGAAAATCTATATCGGCGCCACTCACGGTGTTTTTGCTACGCAGGCTTTGGACTGGCTGGCCAAGACGCAGATCGACCAGGTAGTAGTTACAGATACGATACCCCAGAATAAAATTTCTAAAAAAATCAGTAATATCAAAGTTTTAAGCGTAGCCGCTATGTTAGGTGAAGCAATAAAAAGAATTCACAGAAACGAATCGGTTAGTAACTTGTTTAATAATATTTAATCGGGACACGGGACATGAAAAAAACGTTACTTTTAAAAGCGGAAGTTCGAGAGCAGACCGGCACCAAGACTGTTCGAAAGGTACGCAAGCAGGGCAGAATACCTGCTATTATGTACGGCCACAAAGAGGAGCCGGTGGCTATTTCTCTGGATGCTCACAACTTAATCGTAGGACTGCATCACGGGCATCGACTAATCGATGTCCAGATAGGAAAAAAGAAAGAAAAGACGATTGTCAAAGAGCTGCAGTATGACCATCTGGGAAAAAACATTATCCATGCAGACTTAATGCGGGTCGATGTAAGCGAGATGATAAAGGTAACGGTCCCGATTGAGCTTAAAGGCACAGCAGCAGGCACGCATGAAGGCGGTATTATCGAGGAGCATACGGATCATCTGGAAGTAGAGTGCAAGGCAACCGACATTCCAGAGTCAATCGTCGTATCAATAAAAGATGTACATGTAGGCAGTACCTTACATGCCGGCGAGATTGAGCTTCCGGATGGTATAAACCTTGTAAGCTCACCGGACACTCTTTTAGTAACGTGTCATTTGGTCGCCACCGCCAAGACTACCGAAGAGCTTGAGGAAGAGACGCCGGTCGCTCCTGAAGTTATAGGTGAAGTTAAGGAGCCGGAGGCTGAGGAAGCTCCGGAAGAAAAATAAGCCGGACCGGGCAGAAGTAAACGATGGACGATATGAGAATGATCGTCGGACTGGGAAATCCGGGCGACGAGTATGCCGACACGAGGCACAATACCGGATTCAAGGTTATTGATTCGCTGGCTGAGACGGTCGGCGTAAAAGTAAAAAAAAGGAAATTCGGCGCCCGTTTCGAGGCGGGCGAATTTGCAGGTAAAAAGTTAATATTGTTAAAACCGTGGCAGTATATGAATCGCAGCGGCCAAGCAGTAGCGACGGCAGCCGGTTTCTATAAGATTAATATTCGCAATTTAATGGTAGTGACCGACGATATGGACCTTGAGCCGGGTAGAATTCGGCTCAGGTATAAAGGTTCGGCCGGCGGACATAACGGCCTGGCGGATATTATACAGAAACTCGGAATGAGTGAGTTTGCCCGCTGCCGGGTCGGTATCGGGCGAAGCGCAGAGGTGGACACTGTTGGTTATGTGCTCGATAAACCACAAGATGATGAAAAACCGCTGCTGACTGAGGCAATAGAACGGGCTCGTAATGCAGTATTGTGCTGGATCGAATATGGTATCGAGACAGCGATGAATAAATTTAATAGTTATAGTGAGTAACCATTGTCAGTTACGTGTACGGTGATAAAACAAAAACCGGCGTGTAATTTAATGGGAGGTAATTAGCTTGGAAACCATGGCAGAGAAAAAATTATACGAAGGAATGTTTCTTGTCGATTCGGCCAAGGCAGCGTCAGACTGGGACGGAGTTAACACAGCTATCAAAAGAATACTTGACAGGGCGGAAGCTGAGATTGTCTCGATAAGAAAATGGGATGACAGAAGGCTGGCCTATGATATTAAAGGCGTATCGAGAGGGACGTATCTCCTTTGTTATTTCAGGGCGGACGGCCGGCAAATCCAGAGTATCGAAAAGGCTTTTCAACTCTCGGAAACAATTATGCGGGTTCTGATTCTCAGTACCGACCAGATGTCACAAGAGGACATCGAGAAAGATACTCCTGCGATGAAAGCTGAAAAGGAAAAAGAAAAAGCTGTTGCAGAACAGGACGATGAAACTGAAACAGGCTGGCAGGGCGATCAGGAAGATGAGCCGGCGGAAGATGAGGTTTCACTTAACGAGGAATCTCCGATCGAAGAGGCGGCCCGGGCGGCAGAGGATATCGAGTCTCTTGAAGAGACGGCAGAGACTGAAGAACAGGAAGATTCACAGCCTAAAATTGTATCGGACGATTAACAGGGAAAGAAGAGTGCAAATATGGCGAGTTTTAACAGAGTTTATCTAATGGGAAATCTGACCCGCGACCCGCAGTTGTCGTACACGCCGAACCAGACGGCAGTGGTCGATTTCGGGATGGCGACCAATCGTAGGTGGACCGGTCAGGACGGCAGTCAGCGGGAAGAAACATGCTTTGTGGACTGCAGAATGTTCGGCAAAAGAGCGGAAGTTATCAACAAGTATTGTAAAAGGGGAAATCCGCTATTTGTTGAAGGACGCCTGACATTCGATAGCTGGGAGGCACAGGACGGCTCCAAACGCAGCAAGCTGAGAGTGACTGTCGAGAACTTCGAGTTTATAAGCGGCGGCGGAGGCGGCGGTGCCGGCCAAACGCACCAAGACTCAGGCGGTATGAACTCCAATGCACAACACCAGGCAAGTGAAGATGATATACCGTTTTAATTGATTATTGTCTGTTTACTGTTGACTATTGAAAAATGAGGAAACAAATTCCCAAATTCATTTCAATAGTAAAGAGACAATAGAAAACCTGTCCTGAGCATAGTCGAATGGATATTCAATTGTATGAGGTAAAGAATGCAAAAAAGAAATGATAACAGAAAAAAACCGGGATTTGTGGGTGCTCGCGACCAGACACAATGTCGTTTTTGCAGAAGAGGTATAAAGTACGTTGACTACAAAGACGTCGGGACCCTGCAGAAACTTCTGACCAATCGCGGCAAAATATATTCACGTAAGCGCAGCGGAAACTGTGCAAGCTGTCAAAGAAAAGCCAAAAGAGCAATAAAACGCGCCAGGTACATGGCATTATTGCCGTTTACTGCTTGATTGTTACTCGTGATTACATTCACGAGATACGAGGAATGGAATATGAAAGTATTGCTTTGTGAAGATATTGATAAACTTGGCTGGCTCGGAGACGTTGTCGAAGTCAAAACCGGGTATGCGAGAAACTATCTGATCCCGCAGGGTTTGGCAAAGGTTGCAAACGAGGCCAGCATTCGAGCGATAGCCGAGGAAAAAGCCAAACGCGCCGAGCAGCGCAGACTCGAAGGCAAGCGGCTCGAAGAGGCCGTCAAGGCTATCGAAGGAGCCGAGGCTGTTGTCGCCGCCAAGGCGAACGAGCTGGGGCATTTATTCGGCTCGGTCACTGAGCGACTTATCGCTGCGAATCTCCGTGCGCAGGGATTTGAAGTGCGCGATGAGGTTGTGCAATTGCCCGAACATATCAAGCAAATCGGAACGCACCCAGTGACACTCAGATTTCGGGACGACTTAACCGCCACCATCAACGTCGTTGTCGTGCCCGAGCAGCAGGATGAGACCGAGGCCCAAGCCGAAACCGAAGCATCTTAGAAACTGTAGCGCATGCCTGCGTAGATATTTGTATTGTCTCGGAACTGACCGAAGAACGTATGCGGGTAGTCGCCAAAGAATATGCTGCTGCCGAGTTCTACCGCCATATTGTCGCTGACTTTGTAATTAGCGTTCGGTCGCATGTATATGTCTTTGTCGCTTGGTGAGTAATATGTGAACAGCGAGAGTCGCAGGTTCTGATTCATCAGCAGTTTGGTCAAACGCAGCGTTGTCAGGTGCCTGTCCTCGTCTCGTGCCGGCCCTGACGGCAGATTCCTCTTATACGAGCCGTAGTCCAGCATCTGCTCGATGTAATACTGCAGGCCCATCGTCAAATCTCTTCCGATTTCCTGCGTGTAGCCGACCAGGTAGCGCATTTCCGAGTTATTTATCAGCGGATTCTTGCCGCTGGTATCGTCGGCGGATTCGTAATAGCCTATCTCCACGTTGCCGATTCCTTTGCCGACTGTTCCGCGCAAGCTCGTGCCATAAACGTTAAGGTCGGGGAAGATTGCCTGGGACGTCACAGGATCCATGCCACCAGGACTTTTCCAGTAGCCGTGGTAGCCATAGAAAGCCAGCTCGTAACTGTCAATATTTTTATAAAGTCTTGCCGCTATTTCAGAGTCCCTGAACCACTCGTCCGGCTTGTCGGTATGGACGATAGCATCCCGCCCGGCGGTCCCGTTCCGACCAGAGTTCCAGTATGAGATGCGCTCGCCGCTGATGTAACGGTCGGGATCGAACTTTGGTGTATATGCAATATCAAGGTTCGCCCGGTCGCCGAAAAGGCTGACTTTTGCCGCGTCCGAAGGTGCTTTGAGATATTCGGTGTCTCTGCCGATAAAGAAAGACTGCCAGTCCTTCGGAAACAAATC
>JAFGPJ010000082.1 GCA_016936275.1 Sedimentisphaerales bacterium | reverse complement strand
TGGGTGGTTTTGTTCGGGGTGGCGGCGTATTTTATGCCGGGGCCGTTTGTGGCTTTGAAGGGCTATATGGACTGGTTCTTTGCGCTGACCATGTTTGGTATCGGAGTGGTGCTGCAGGTCGAGGATTTTAAGCGAATAGCGCAAAAGCCGGTTATCGTTTTAATCGGCTCGGCGGCGCAGTTCAGTCTTATGCCGGTGGGGGCGTTTCTTCTGGCAAAGCTGTTTAACCTGCCGCCGGAGATTGCGGTTGGGTTGATACTGACCGGTTCGGCGCCGGGGGCGATGGCGAGCAATGTGATGAGTTACATCGCCAAGGCCGATACGGCGTATTCAGTTTCGCTGACGACGGTCTCGACGCTGTTGTGTCCGGTATTGACGCCGGGCCTGACATTTCTTCTGGCAAAATCGAGGCTGGAAGTGCCTTTTATGGATATGGTTATCAGTGTTATAAAAATGGTGATTGTGCCGTTGTTTGTTGGATTCGGGGTGCGGCATTTTTTCAAAAGCAAGGTCGAGAAGATTCTGCCGGTCTTTCCAGCAATATCGGTAACGTTTATCATCTTTATTTGTTCGCTGGTAATAGCTCTAAACAAGTCTTATCTCGCTCAGGTAACAGCGGTCATTCTTGCCGCAGGAGTTGTTTTGAATGTTTACGGGATGCTGGCCGGCTATGGCGTCGGTTCGGTTTTTCAGATGGAGATACCCAGAAGGCGGACGCTTGCGATTGAGATCGGGATGCAGAATGCCGGCCTGGGGACGGTTCTTGCGTTGAAGCATTTTAGCGAGAAAACGGCCATGCCGGCGGCGATTTTCGTATTCATCTGCATTATTACGGCATCGCTTATGGCGGCTGTATGGCAGCGAACAACTCAGGATGAGGCCCTGTAGGGTGTGCAAAGGTCTTTTATTGCACACGCGGTCTGGGCACCTATTTTAGCGTGTGCCGTACCGTAAGGTATCCCATAGGGACTTAAAAACAAGCTGCACACCCTACAAGATCTGAACAGCGAAAAATATTGACAAGGGTGTTGTATTTTGGTAGAAAAACCGCTATAATTTGCCGATAGTGATTTTCCGGGAAGTTTGATGGGCAGTCTGGTTCGACTGCCTTTACATTTGGGTAAGAAATATTGAGGAACTTGAAGTTATGGGCTGTAATCTTGCGATAGCAGGAGTGACCGGCGCGGTCGGTCAGGAATTTCTGGAAATTCTCGAAGAGCGGGATTTTCCGTTCGATTCGTTAAAGATGCTGGCGAGCAGCCGCTCGGCCGGTAAGAAGATTGAATTCAAGCGTAAGACATACATCGTTGAAGAATTGACGAAAAATAGCTTCAAGGGAATTAATATCGCATTATTCAGTGCCGGGGCGTCTCGCAGCAAAGAATTTGCTCCGCCTGCGGTCGAGGCCGGTGCGATTGTAGTGGACAACTCTTCGGCTTATCGAATGGACCCGGATGTTCCGCTGGTTATTCCGGAAATTAATCCTCAGGCAATCGCTCAGCATAAAGGTATAATTGCGAATCCGAACTGCTCGACGATTATCGGAATTGTGCCGGTCTGGCCGTTACATAAAGCAAATCCCGTCAAGAGAATGGTTGTAAGCACATATCAGGCCGCCAGCGGGGCGGGGCAGTCGGCAATGCTTGAGCTGGAGGAGCAAACTCGCGAAATTCTTGCCGGTAAGAAGCCGACCTGCAAGGCGTTCAAGTATCAGATAGCATTCAACGCCTTCAGCCATGATTCTGCGCTCCAGCCGAATGGATACAACCTGGAAGAGATCAAGATGGTCAACGAAACCCGCAAGATATACGACTGTCCGGATATTGCCATTACATGTACTTGCATTCGCATTCCGGTGTTTCGGGCTCACTGCGAGAGCATTAACCTGGAATTTACCGATCCGATTACGCCGGACCAGGTAAGGGACCTTTTGAGCACGGCTATGGGTGTGACGGTATTGGACGACCGCGAGCATAACCGCTTTCCGATGCCGATTGACGCTTCCGGCAAAGATGATATTTTCGTCGGGCGGATCCGTCAGGATGAATCGATTCCTGAGAACCGCGGCATAAATATCTGGGTGGCGGGCGACCAGTTGCGAAAGGGCGCGGCTCTTAACGCTGTTCAAATCGCTGAAAAACTGCTTTAATAGCCGGCATGGCTATACGCAAGATAAAGCTTACCATTCAGTATGACGGCAGCCGGTATTCAGGCTGGCAGATACAGCCGGGCAAGAGGACTATCCAGGGTGAGCTTGTCGATGCCCTTTCTAATCTTGTCGGAGTCCGAACTTACGTCCACGGCGCCAGCCGGACCGATGCCGGCGTCAGCGCACTGGGACAGGTCGGCCTGTTCGAGATAGATTCACCCATCCCTACAGAGAATTTTGCCGGTGCAATTAACGACCGGCTGCCTCCTGAAATCGTGGTGACATCCGCCGAAGAAGTGCCGTCTGAATTCGACCTTCTCGGCGGTGTCAAAAGCAAGCTCTACCGTTATACGATTTACACCGGCCGATACCGACCGGTGCTCCGGCTAAACCAATGCTGGCATATACCGAAGAAGCTTGATGCCGGAGCGATGAATCAAGCCGCCCAATTACTCGTCGGAACAAACGATTTCAAATCCTTTGCATCCGCCGCCGACCGGCGTGAAAGCTCCGTCCGCACGATTTTCCACTCTGACGTCACGGCCGAAGATAAGTGGATATACGTTAATGTCGAAGGCGACGGTTTTTTGTATAATATGGTAAGAAATGTCGTTGGTACTCTTGTCGAAATCGGTATGGGCAGATGGACGCCCGACAAGATCGATGAGATACTCGAAGCAAAAGACCGAACCGCCGCCGGCCGGCTCGCACCGCCGGAAGGTTTGTGCCTGATGTGGATAAAGTATTAGAAGAGAGAATACAGGACACAGGACACAGAATACAGAATGACGGAGACGCAAGACAGTAAATTCGATGTCATCCAAAGGCCGCCGAAAATATATCTTGATACGAACCACTTGATCAATATTGCCAAGGTGCGAAAGGGACAAAAGCCCCAGCCCGTCCAGTCAGAGGATGACTACGGGAGTATTGATGAATGTATCAAATCATTCTGTGGTCTCATATTCAATCCCGTTGCGACAATGGATTGGGTAGGAGGCAAGGCAACGGAACAATCTATAAGCGAAATAGCTGCGGTTGTTGATTCTGCAAATCTAAAATACATTGCGCTCGATGCGGATTTTTTTGTGTATACACGCGAAATATTAGACCAATGCCGCAAAGAGGATACAAGTATTATAACACCGCCGGATCTACCTCCTGTTCTTCAAAAAATCTCTGATAATCACACCATTCGTTCGCCACTCGTTATCCTGGCTAACAAAGTACCGGACTATCTTGACGCAGAACTTAATGAGATATTTCAGAAAAATGGTGGACTCCCAACTGAAGAGCCAGTTTTTACTGTTCAAGAATGGGTAAAAGGTATCTTCAAGCAAAGAAGAGCCAACCCTCAAGATTTCCAGAGACGCATTAACCGCTTTAAGGATGAATTAACATATGATATACAGAATAAGGAAGTGTACTTTCAGGACTCCAAGCGATATCGAAGAGATTGGATAAAGAGGCTCTTGAAGATTGACAAGATTCTAATAGCTTTCAATCCCGGTATCAATGTTGATGCTATATTGGAGAAAATTGACATAGAAGATTGCCCAGCGATTACCCTGTATTGGACAGTTCGAGAAAAAAGAATGCTGTCAGGCCTTCCTCCTAATGATAATGATGTTGATGATTATGCGTATATTCCTGTTATTCCCTACGCGGATGTGGTTTTGATTGAAAAACAGTTGCGAGCTTTTGTTCTCCAGGCAGAAGAGAGCCTTGAGTCAAAGGTATTTTCAAAAGTAAGTGATGCCCTAAATGCCCTTGAGAATCAAGGGTTTACTTGGTAATGGTCTTGAATTGAGGAGTACCCCTTTATCGAATTGATGTGAAACTCTATATATCAGGGAGAGCAATATGGCAAAAGAAAAGGTTAAGAGATTTACGGATTTGATAGTTTGGCAGAAGGCGCATAAGTTTGTTCTTGCGGTTTATCGCCTTACTTCAGGTTTTCCAAAGGAAGAAATCTATGGCCTGACTTCTCAGCTAAGGCGAGCTGCAATTTCCATTGCTGCTAATATAGTTGAAGGATTCAAAAAGACTGGACCAGCGGATAAAATAAGATATCTGAATATTTCTCAGGGTTCGCTCGAAGAATGCCGCTATTATTTGATATTGGCGAATGACTTAGGTTATGGCAGTACCAATATTCTTGAAGAGCAAATTGATGAGGTTGCCAGACTCTTAGCTGCCTACTCGAACGCTGTTAAGAAGAACAATTAAAATGTTAGTTTCGCATTTAATATTCTGTGTCCTGTATTCTGTATTCTCTGATTCATGAAAGTTGTCCACATTATAACTCGATTGATACTCGGTGGTGCTCAGGAGAACACGATTATAACGTGTAAAGTCCTGGCACAGCGGGGGCATGATGTTACGCTGATTACCGGGCCGGCGCTGGGACCGGAGGGGGAGCTGTTCAACCAGACGCAAGGGCAAGGCTACAAGATTATGGTTGTAAACAGGCTTCGACGGGCAATTAATCCGTATAATGATACGGTCAGCTACTTGAAGCTTAAGAAACTGCTTCGGCAATTGCAGCCGGATATCGTTCACACCCATTCTGCTAAGGCTGGTATATTGGGCCGGTTCGCCGGATATAAACTTAAAGATAAGAATTCAAGACCTAAAGTTGTCCACACGATACACGGCCTGGCTTTTCATCCATATCAGAGCGATGTATTGAACAAATTTTATATCGCTGTAGAGAAATCGGCCGCTAAGCGGACGGATTTCTTCATTAGTGTGGCAGATGCCATGACGGCCCAAGCTACCGCTGTGGGTATCGGCAAACCCGAACAGTACGTCACAGCGTATTCGGCGATTGACGAGGACGATTTCTTAGCGCCAATTTCACAGCAGCGCAAGAATGATTTTCGCCGGAAGTACGGAATCGATGAAGACGCGGTTGTTCTTGTAACCGTTGCCCGGCTGTTCATGCTCAAGGGCCATGAGTACATTGTCGAGTCGGCTAAAGAGCTTTCGAAACGGTTTGAAAATTGCATTTGGCTTTTCGTTGGCGACGGCAATCTTTCAGAGCATTACAAACAGCAGGCCCGCAAGCTGGGACTGGCCGACAGGATTAAATTCACGGGACTGTTGCCGCCGAGTCAAATTTCGCTGGCCATACAATCTTCAGATTTACTTGTCCACTGCTCGCTTAGAGAGGGCCTTGCTCGAACGCTGCCGCAGGCGATGCTGTGCGGCAGGCCGGCAATATCTTTCGACGTGGACGGCGCCAGAGAAGTAGTCAATGAAAACACCGGCAGGCTTATCGAGCCGAAAAATGTCGAGCAGCTTATCGCAGCCTGCGCCGAGTTGATAGAAGATGAAAGTTTGAGGATAAAGCTCGGCGAGCAGGGCAAAGAATCCGTAAAAGAAAAGTTCGCCCCGGATACGATGGTCGATACAATCGAAGAAGTGTATCGAAAGTTACTCGGCAAGAAGTAATTTTCTCAAAAGGGAGAAAAGCAAATGGAAGAGAATTTGGCATATTGCGGCCTAATCTGCCGGACTTGTCAGATTTATCTGGCAACGAGAGAGCCGGATGAAGAAAAACAATATGAAATGAGGGCGAATATCGCGCAGGAAATTGAAAAGCACTACGGTAGGGAAACCAAGCCCGAGGACGTCGACGACTGCGACGGCTGTAGAACCGACGGCGGAAGGTTGTTTTGCACCGATTGCCAGATCAGAATGTGCGCGATAAAAAAAGGCATCGCAAATTGTGCCTACTGTCGCGACTATCCATGCGAAGCCCTTGAGAATCTCTTTACAACCGACTCCGGAGCCAAAGAACGCCTGGACGCGATAAGAAATGACCAAAATTCAGGATAACGGCCTTTCTTGTTTAACGTTTGAATTCTACCGGATATTCATGGGGATTTCTGACAGCTTTCACTGAATCTTCAAGGAGTGACAGTTCTGTTATAAGCCGTTCTTGTATTATGCGTATTTGTTCGGCTGACTCGAAGGGCTGCAATAAGTCCTGCGGGCCGGATTGCAGGGGTGAAACGATGTCCTTTTGATAGTATTTGTCCTTTAGTCTGGTAATGGTTTTTCTGCCGGGCCGGCTTTCTTTTTGGGGCGATGTTTTCAGCAGGTCTTTATCGCCGTACCGGATTATTTTATAAACAATCTCGGCAGATGGCGCCGAGCGCGAGACTGCGAACCGCGTCCCTATGCCGAATCCGTCGATCTGTGCATCCGCTTTCAGAAGGTCGGCTATCCTGAATTCGTCGAGGTCTCCGCTTACGAAAATCTTGAGAAAATCAACGCCACTGTCCTGGAAATATTTGCGGGCAAATTTACTGAGTTCGACCAAATCCCCGCTGTCGATTCGGATACCGCTGATTTGAACGCCCTTTTCTTTGTAAATTTGCTTAGCCGCTTCGGCTGCTTTTTTAATTCCTTCGATGCTGTCGTAAGTATCCACTAAGAGAATCGCGTTCCGGCCATAAGTCTCGGCGAAGTTTATAAAGGACTGCTCTTCTGAATCGTGCACTTCGATGAACGAGTGTGCCATAGTTCCGGCGGGCGGAAAATTCAGATACCTTGCGGCGAACAAGTTGCTCGTGGCCCTAAATCCCGCCATCCGGGCCGCTGCCGCCGAGCGCAATGAAGCCACGGGCCCCTGGGAACGCCGCAGGCCGAAATCGATCACCGCCAGACCTTTTGCTGCAAGAGAAATTCTTGCCGCCGACGTTGCCTCGATGATTGAAAAACCGAGTATATTCAGAATATAGCTTTCCAATATCTGGGCACAAATCAATGGGCCGGACAGCTCGAAGACGGGTTCGTTCGGGAAGAAAACCGTACCTTCGGGCAGACATCGTATGGAAACTTCTGGTCTCAGCTCGGCAAGGTAGCTCAAAAAATCATCTGAAAAAATCTTTGTCGAACGAAGATAGTCTATATCTTCTTTTGTAAAATGAAACTCGTTCAGGTAAGATTCTACTTCGGCAAGTCCGGCCATTACGAAAAAGCCCCAGTGTTCCGGCAGCTTACGGATAGTGACCTCGAAATAAGCTCTGTCATTCATTTGCTTTTCGAGATAGACCCGGGCCATTGTCAGCTCGTAAAGGTCCATGAACAAAGCGGGACTATTCCTGATCAGCCACATTGTAATTGCCTCTTGAGCTCGGCGAATTCGGTAATTTCGACTCCTGTTTGCTTCATATTGTTTATAATGTCTTCTTCGGCTTTTGGATCGAGTCCCTTGACCACGTCCCTTAGAAGGATGCGTTTTATGCCGTTATGTCTGGCAAGCCCTTCGATCACGTACTTAACACAGAAATCGAGGGCGACGCCAAATACGGCCACGGTACTGGCTTTGACGAGCTTCATGAGTCTATCGGTGTTCGGATTATCGAATGCGTTGATGCTTTCTTTTCTTATGACGACGTGAAACTGCTCTTTTTCGACGAGCTTTTTCAGCTTGTCTGCGGGCATCTTGTTTATCTCGATATATTCTATGGGTATATCACCGAGATATCCGATACGTTCGCTGCCTGGTGAGTCAGCCATACAGTGCGGCGGGAAGGTTTTATTGAAATCGGGCGATTCTGAAATTTCTTCGTTGCCGGGATTATGCCAGTCCATATCGGCGATAATCGAGTAGCCGTTATGCAGCGCGAATTTCCTTACCTCGCTTACTTTGTCGATAATGGCTTCGGCCCCGGATACGTACAATGTACCCTGGGGTTTCATGAAGTCGCGCTGCGTGTCGACGTCCCAGAATATAAGTTTATCTTTTTTGTAATTATTCTTTTTTTTCATACAACACCTTTAGTCAATACGATATAAATATCCGCCTGTGCTTAAAATTTCAAGAAGGTATTCAGGTTCATAGTAAAGTTTGATAGAATCCCGGGATTCGAACAAATTCATGGAGTAAAAGTATTATGAAAAGTTACAGAAAAGAGCTTTGGTTTAATACTTCGAGCAGGCGCGAGTTTATTAATATCACGCCGGAGGTGGAGGAGTGTCTTAATGAAAGCGGCATCAAGGAAGGCTTTGTGCTGTGTAATGCCATGCACATCACAGCCAGCGTTTTTATTAATGACGACGAATCCGGGCTTCATAACGACTTCGAAGTCTGGCTGGAGAAATTGGCGCCGGAAAAACCTTATTCGCAATATCATCACAACGGATTCGAGGACAACGCCGACGCACACTTAAAGCGCAGCGTGATGGGAAGGGAAGTGGTCGTGGCCGTCACCAGAGGTAAGCTCGATTTCGGGCCGTGGGAGCAGATATTCTACGGCGAGTTCGACGGCAAAAGAAAAAAACGGGTCCTGGTGAAAATCATCGGCGAGTAGGTTGGTGACATCGTGGCATTGTTATTATTCTTAGCTCAGGTTTTTATCATCTCCATAACCGGTGCCCTTCAGCCGGGGCCTGTAACGGCGACCGCCATTACGATGGGCACGCGCAACCGCTGGGCGGGGTCACTCATAGCAATTGGCCACGGTATTATTGAATTTCCACTTATGGTGGTAATCGTCCTTGGCGTCGGAAGGTACTTCGAAATGCCGAAGGTCCAGATTGCAATTGGACTGGCCGGAGGAGTTTTCCTGATATTGATGGGGATACAATCGCTTCTCAGTTTGAAAGCCGAGGCTGGAGCCGAATCCAAATCTCTCGACAGCAGGCCCATTCTTGCAGGCATCATACTGTCGGCCGGCAATCCGTATTTTCTGCTCTGGTGGGCCACAGTGGGTCTGGCACTGGCCACACAGGCCACCAAGTGGGGAATCTGGGCCTTTGCTCTTTTTGCCCTGACGCATTGGTCGGTGGACATGATTTGGCTGCTTGT
Source organism: Sedimentisphaerales bacterium (assembly GCA_016936275.1). Classification (GTDB taxonomy): domain Bacteria; phylum Planctomycetota; class Phycisphaerae; order Sedimentisphaerales; family Anaerobacaceae; genus JAFGPJ01. The sequence goes on along the minus strand of JAFGPJ010000082.1, from coordinate 843 downwards.
TCTTTCCTGGGCGAGTTTCAAAGGCACCGGTCTGTTCGGACCACGTATCCAGCGAATTATATTGATGATTTGTGCTATGGCGTTGTTTTTCTTCGGCCTGTTCTTTATTTATAATGCCGCTGACACGTTCATAAAAATAATATCGAGAATGTCTTAACCGAATTTTCAAAAAGGGAGATCAATAGTGAGTATTATCAAGTTTAGTGGTCGTTCACGAATGTCCCGAACTTTGTCAGTCCCGCGATTGGCATGGTTGATTGTGTTTTTAGCGGGTGTTATTGCTATAGAAGGCGGATGTGCGACGGAACCGTTTTCGGATATGTTCGGCAAGCGACAGGCAAGGCTTACAAAAGGGCCTTTCCTGCTTGGTGTGTATCCGAACCGGGCCGCGTTGATGTGGGAGACCGATTTTGAGGGGGTCTGTAAGTTGTATTACGGCAAAGACGACAGGCTCGATAAGTATGTCGAGAGCATACCGCAGACCAACCGGTCCGGCGAAAAAGCTGTGAAAGAGTTATTTTTTATCCACAAGGTCTGGCTCGAAGATTTGGAGCCTGGCCGGTTTTATGACTATCGTGTTACAGGAGCCGGCTTCGAGGATAAAATTTACAGATTTCATACCGTGCCGGTGAAAACCGATGAAGTCAGATTCGTTGTCTATGGTGACAGCCGGAGCCAGCCTTCGGTTCACCGAAGTCTGGTTAAGCAGATGATAAAGCAGAAGGTTGATTTTGTGGTCAACTGCGGCGATTTGGTGACCAAAGGTGATAAGTACGAGCAATGGGGACCTCAGTTTTTTAGGCCGTTAAGAGGGCTTGCCGAAATTGTTCCCGTCTATATAGC
>JAFGPJ010000446.1 GCA_016936275.1 Sedimentisphaerales bacterium | reverse complement strand
TTTGTAGATGTACAGATTCTGGTTACCGGGATTAGCGAATATATTGCAGGGCTCTCATGAGATAAAAGTTAAGTATGGACTCACGGCCCTACAGGTTTGACGCGTCCAAGTCTAACAATCCTTAATCAGACCCTGAGTCAAGCCGAACACAAGCTCCGATTGGAAATAGAGTATGATCTGACAACATTTTGAAGAATGATAAAAATGCCTCCAAAATTTGTCAGTAAGCAAGTTGTAAAAAAATGTGATTCCCTATGTACTATACCTTGAACTATTCTCCATTTCGACATATGGCTTTAGCCATTCATCCAATTCCTCCCACGTTGCTTCTTTAGGAACAGGGTATTCTTCCCATGCGATGCAGTGTAAGTTCGCGCCAAAAGAAGCGATACCGATACATATATGTTGTTTAGCATTCATCAAAGTTCCCTTACTTATTACACATATCTAATTCCTGTTGCGAGCTTATGCTTTTTCGCTTCCATTGTCGGATGTTAAACAGGGGGAATGTTGTTTATAAGGGAAAAATATTGTGAATGAGACGGGGATGGCCGATGCACATACTATCATTATTGCGAGGTCACAGGATATTGCCGTGGCAATCTCCGGCTTGGGAACGGTTGAGATTGTGGCATAAGCTCCCACCAGGGATGGATAGCGCCACATCTTGGCGACTTTGTCGCTCACCCCGAAGAGGCAAGCTCCACGCAATGACAAGCTCGGGCATGTCATCTCGACTGCGCCCTATGCTTTTAAGATGTATTTTTGCATTTTTCTCTGTCAAGAGGAATTGACATGCAAATCCAACACTATCTCTTAATCATAAAAACCAAATTCGTATGCCGCTTCAAATAAAGCCACGATATTTTCGGGCGGCACTCCGACCTGGATGTTGTGGACGTTATTGAATATGTAGCCGCCGTTTGGCTTGAATATTTCGAGATTTGTTCGTACGTGCTCTTTTATTTCGTCAGGTTTGGCGAAAGGTAAAACGTGCTGGGCGTCAATACCGGCGCCCCAGAAGGCAAGCTGCCTGCCGAATTCTTCTTTCAATTTTTCCGGCTCCATATCAGGAAGGCCGATTTGTACGGGATTGAGGATATCAATGCCGTTGTCGATAAGCTCGGGGATATATTTATAACATGCTCCGCAGGTATGATACCAGATTTTGGCTTTCGTTAAGGATTTGATGTGCCGGACGAGCCTCTTTTGTCTTGGTTTTACTACTTTACGATAGAAATCAGGAGAAAAGAGCGGCCCGCTCTGTCCGGCGAGATCGTCGCCTATCATCACAACATCGATAATGTCGCCCACTTCGGCCATAAAGCCGTCGAAGTAGTCCAGCCAGAATTTGAGCGTCTTATCGAGAAGGGCCTCGCAAAATTCGGGATTCTCGATCATATCAGTGAACCACCGTTCGAGGCCCCGCATATACCAGCAGATTTCATAAACGACGCCCCCGATACCGGTTGATATCGCGTACGGCGTTTCGTTGCGCAATTCCAGGGCCTTTTGGCGAACGCCGGTGAACCGAGTTGGGTCGCCCCCATTGGGAAAGGGGTAATCCGCAAGGTCTTTGACAGTCGTATCGGCCAGCGGGTGATGAGAGATGTCCATATAAAGCTGCTGGTCGTCGGGCATAGACCATACGACTCCGAACTCATCATTAAGATCATGCCAAAGCTTGCCGTTACGAACATTTTGCTCGATGCCGCCCTTGAAACTCTCAGGGCCGTGAGCGCATACATAGCGAATATCAACATGAAAACGCTCCAGCAATTCTTCGCAAGGCCCGGCAAGCTGCTGAACGGGGTCCATGATTGCCGGCTCATCTTCAATACCAAGATAATCGAGCAGCTCGATATAAGCCTTCTTATGTATGCCGGTCTGGAAGCCGCCGAGGTCTATCGGCACCCTGTCGGGGATTTGATGATTGAGGGCCTTGAGGACACGCTGCCTCGATGTCATTGTCTCTTTTTTGGCCATTGACCGGCCTTCCTTAGAAATATTGGTGGGGCAAGCCGCCACCCTACTTTCTACATGCCTTTTGCTGCAAGATAGTTTCCAAATCCTACAACAACCGTTGACAATATCAGTACAATAATCCCGGCAAAAACAATCATGTGCGTTCTGCGGCCGGAGCCTTTCCACTCGTGGAAAATAATTCCCCATATATTGCTGAAAACGATGATAAAAGCCATGTGGATTGTCCAGCTCGAAAAGTCGTACCTGCCCATCTTGGTAGTACCCATACCGTAGAACATAAACTGGAGATACCACGTCGTGCCGGCCAGGGCGGAAAAAAAATAATTGCCAAGAATGGATTTGTTGCCGCTATCGAGATAATTTCGTGCCGTCCGGTTCCTGAGATTCAGAAACACGCACCAGATAAAATTAGTGGTAAAGCCGCCTGCAAGAATGCAGATAAAAACGGCGCTGTTTTGCCATAAAGAATTCACGCCCTGATCGACGGCAAGCTGGGCAATTGGCTTTCCCGCCTTTATCCCGAACGCCATACAGGCACTCATTATACCGGCAAAAACCGCTACCCAGAGTCCCTTTACGAAGTTGAATTCCTTAATGACCTGTTTCTTTTTCTCCTCCGGCATCAATTTTTCCTTGGACACACCCGCCCAACCGCAAATCCCGATACCGGCAAGACAAACAGCAACACCCGCCAGCGTCACCCTGCCCGATGCAAGCTCGACAAGAGCGCCGAACTGTCTATCAAATATTGGTGGGATGATTGTCCCGAAAGCTGCACAGAAACCCAGTGCAATCGCGTACCCGAGCGACATCCCTAAATAACGCATAGACAGGCCGAAAGTCAATCCACCGACACCCCATAACAAACCGAAGAGATAACATAACAGGATGCTTCTAACAGGCGCTTCGGCGAGGATTGAAAAAAGCCCCGGAACGGTCAGCCATGCAACCACCAGCGGAACAATAATCCAGGAGAAGAAACCGCCCACGAGCCAGTAGCTTTCCCATGCCCAGTCGCGCACTTTCTTAAAGGGAATGTAGAAACTTCCCGCTGCGAAACCTCCCAGTGCGTGCAGGAAAACACCAAGTGCAACCATGCTAAAGCTTTCAAATTCTTAACTGGTTTACGTTGTCATGCTGAGCCGAAGGCGAAGCATCTGGGTAGCGAACTGATTATTCACTGGGATAAGATTCTTCGTTCCACTCAGAATGACAAATCGAACCAAATATCCTTGCGAAGGAAATCTCAAACAACCTTGGATTCGAGTAAATTAATTTAAGACATTTACTTTTGACAATAATCTATCAGCCGTGCGATTTCGCTTCGCAGGTCCTTGCGATGAACAATCATATCCACAAAGCCGTGCTCCAACATAAACTCGGCCGTCTGAAATCCTTCCGGCAGCTCGACCTTGATTGTCTCGGCTATTGTCCGAGGCCCGGCAAAACCGATAAGCGCCCCCGGCTCGGCTATCAGGCAGTCACCGAGCATTGCAAAGCTCGCCGTGACGCCGCCGGTGGTTGGATCGGTCAAAACGCATATATAAAGCCCGCCTGCCTCGTCCAGCTTCGCTAAAGCAGCGGACGTCTTGGCCATCTGCCCCAGCGAAACCACGCCTTCATGCATCCTCGCTCCGCCCGAGCAGCTTACTACGACAAGGGGCAGCTTCTCCTGAATCGCCAAATCAACCGCGGCACAGAACTTCTCGCCCACCACCGAGCCCATCGAGCCCATCAGGAAATTCGGCTCCATTACAGCCAGCACGACGCCCCTGCCCTTGATAAAAGCCTTGCCGATTAACATGGCTTCTTTAGCGCTGGATTTTTTTTCGTCTTCCTTGATTCTCTGCTTGTAAGTGGTTTCCCTGAACTTGAAGTTCAGCGGATCGTCGGAAGTCATATCTTCAAATATCTGTTGAAATGAAGATTCATCAGCCAGGTACGAAATCCGGGTTTTTGCTTCAATACGAAAGTGGTGGTTGCATTCAGGGCAAACGTTAAGGTTCTTCTCGACCGTACTCTTATAGAGCATATGCTCGCAGCCCGGACACCGCATCCAGAGCCCGGCGGGCATCTCCCTACGCGGCTTCAGCGAAAAACCGTTCCATTTCGATTTGGCTTTTTTGGCCATAAAAACCTATATTTAGCCCCGCAATTCATTGCGGGATTTCTCCCAATAATACATATTCAATGATTTCGAAGAATTGTACCAAAAAGTTGCCAAACACACCATAAAAATCACTTCCAAGCGCTTCGAATGGCGTTTATTGCGGCGACACGGTCTTTTTTTCCGAATATTGCATTACCCGCAACAAGCGTATCGGCGCCATAAGAAACCACGATTGGTGTGGTCCGAGAGTCTATACCGCCATCGACTTCGATACGAATATCAGGGCCGATGATTTCCCTGACTCGAGTGATTTTTTCCGCCGCTTCCGGCATAAATTCCTGCCCACCAAAGCCGGGATGGACCGTCATTACCAGAACCATATCGCAATGCGGAGCAACGGCGGCAATATCTTCAACAGGCGTCTCCGGATTCAGGCATATCCCCGCACTACAACCCAAATCATGCAGCTTGTCGATAAGCTTCAGGGGCTCATCCGCCACTTCAATATGAAACGTAATATGGTCGGCCCCGGCTTCGGCAAAAGGCTCGATATATTTCGCCGGCTCGCTTATCATCAAATGAGCATCGAAAACCAGATCGCTTACCTTGCGGAGTTTGGCAATCACCGGCGGACCGATTGTAATATTCGGCACAAAGTGGCCGTCCATCACGTCAAGATGCACCATGCTGATCCCGGCTAAGGAAATTTCGGCAATCTCATCGGCCAGCCTGGCAAAATCGGCGCTCAACACAGACGGCACAACTTCAATTGTTCCGGCTTTGGGTAATCGCATCTTCAATCTTCCAGCAGCTTGTTCAACGTCTGCCATATCCGCATATCCTCGGCTTCGTCGCTCAGCTTCATAGCCCAGATCTCAAGATATCGAATATCAAGTTTTCCTTCATTGCGTATAACTACCCCCTTCGCATCGAGCAAATCTTTTTCCCTGCCGGGAATGATCTTCATCAAAATCAAATCCTCCGCAGTTGGAAAGAACGCTTTTACACCATGTAGTTTAATAGATTTGTGTCTTTTACAAGCCTGTGCCTCTAAATCCGTAGATGCGATAATAAAATCGATATGATAATCTCCAGAGGATATTTGGAATACACCAACCTGCTCAGCCGACTTCAGGCACTTTTTCACGGGAACGTCAAATCCAGCCATCGACGCTTTACTAAGAAAGTCGGGGACATCCTCTTTATTTATCACGATGTCCACGTCAACGTCAGCAGTGATCCTCGGCTCACCGATGGCACTTGCCGCGATTCCACCTATAATAATGTAATTATACCCGCCTCCATTTAGAAATCTTACGATCTTTTTATAGGCGTCCACCAGTGCCATACTCACGGCTTTCTTCTTTTCATTAACGCCATTTTAAGACAAATCGGTTTGTCTTGCGGAAAGTTATCAAGCCATTCGTCAACAAACGTGCTGGACAGCATATCTTCCGCCAGGCGTATAGCTTTTTTCTGAGACAAAGTCTTTAACCATTGCCTCTTTTCCCGCTCCAGAGATTCAAATCTTGTCTGGTCAAGCAGGCCTTTATTGCCCTTGGCTTTTCTCATTGTCTGAACTGTTACGTATTAATTATTTTTCATCGAGGATTTCGAGGCACTTGAATACTTTGCCTTCGAGAAATTCGAGCGAAGCGCCCCCGCCGGTGGAAATATGGCTTACCCTGTCCTGGAGACCGAGCTTATTGACAGCACTCGCGCTGTCACCACCGCCGATGATACTCGTCGCCCCTTTGTCCGTTGCCTCGGCAACTGCCAAAGCTATGGCCTTCGTGCCTTCGTCGAAAGGTGGGATCTCAAAAACGCCCATCGGCCCGTTCCAGACAATGGTTTTGGCATCGGTAATCTTTTTTGCATATGCCTCCGCCGCCATCGGCCCTATGTCAACGGCCTGATAGCCGGGATCGATATCACCGACAGCGGTACGGTGCTTTGCTCCTGGTTTCAGCTCGCGAACCACATGGTGGTCAACTGGCAAAACTACTTCACAATTCGCATCTAATGCTTGTTTCAATAACTCCTGACCCTTGTCGATAAAGTCGTTCTCACAAAGGCTCTTGCCGATACTTTTACCTCTGCCCTTGAGGAAAGTATACGCCATGGCTCCGCCGATAATAATACGATCAACTTTACTGACAAGGTTCTCTATCACGCCGATCTTGTCCGAAACCTTTGCTCCGCCGAGTATTGCAACGAAAGGCCTGCCGGGATTACGAAGTGCATCGCCAAGAAACTTCAATTCCTTTTCAATAAGAAAGCCGATTACCCGCGGCTTGCCTTCCATCATCATCGGCACGGTGTACATCGAGGCATTGTCCCTGTGGGCCGTACCGAAGGCGTCATCTACGTAAACATCCGCCATATCGGCCAACTCTTTTGCAAAGTCGTCTTTTGCCTGCCGGAGCTGCGCATCTTCTTTCGCTGCTTTATCCTTAATGGTCTCTTCCTTGCGGAAGCGCAGGTTCTCAAGGAGCATACAATCGCCCGGCTTAAGGGCTTTTGCCTTTGCGCTGGTCTGAGGCCCGACACAATCGTCAGCGAAAACCACATTCCGGCCCAGCAACTCGGACAGTCTTTTCGCTACCGGCGCCAAAGAGAACTTCTCGTCCTTCCTGCCCTGAGGTCTGCCGAGATGACTCATTAGAATCAACGAGCCGCTGCCTTCTAATATCTTTTTTATCGTCGGCAGCGCCTTAACAATCCGGTCATCGCTGGTAATGTTACAGTCATCGTCCAGCGGCACGTTAAAGTCGCACCGCATCAGAACTTTCCTGCCCTTAACATCAATATCAGCAACAGTTTTCTTAGCCATTTCTTTTCCACCTTAAAAGAGTCACAAGAGCAAAAGAGCACAAGAGCAAAAGAGCCAAATACTTGTGCACTTGTGACTTATAACTTGTGCTCTTATTACAATGCGGCCATTTTTTCCATAATATCGACGCTGCGGTTCGAATAGCCCCACTCGTTATCATACCAGCTTACGACCTTTACCGTCCTGCCTATAACCATCGTGCACAGAGAATCGAAGATGCTCGAATGAGAATCATTGACGATGTCGCTGCTGACGATAGGCTCATCGCAGTAGGCCAGGATGCCTTTCATCTTGCCCTGTGCCGCCTTCTTCATAGCCTTGTTAACACTTTCGACGGACACGTCTTCTTTGACGTTGACCACAAGGTCCACTACACTGCCAACCGGGACGGGAACTCGCATAGCAAAACCATCGAGCTTGCCGGCAAGCTCGGGAATGACCTTGCCGATGGCCTTGGCCGCTCCGGTGCTGGTCGGAATCATATTCGCCGCCGCAGCACGGGCACGGCGCAGATCCGAATGAATCATGTCGGCAACTCTCTGGTCGTTGGTATATGCGTGAATGGTCGTCATCAGACCCTGCTCGATCCCGAACGTATCGTTGAGCACCTTGGCTATAGGTGCAAGACAGTTGGTCGTGCAGCTTGCGTTCGATACACAATTAATTTTCTTGGTCAGCTTGTTGTCATTGACGCCCATGACTATGGTCGCTTCGATATCGTCCTTGGCCGGGACGCTCAGCATGACCTTGCTGGCGCCTGCCTTGATATGGTCGGCGTAACCGCCCTTGGGCGACGATGCCGAACGGAAGATTCCCGTCGATTCCAGCACGACTTTCACGCCCATGTCCTTCCAGGGCAGCTCGGCAGGATTCTTGACGGCCAGGACCTTAATCTTTTTGCCGTTGATAATCAACGAATCATCTTTTGCCTCAACAGTACCGCCCCATCTGCCCATGACGGTGTCGTATTTGAACAGATGAGCAAGGCTCTTGGCGTCCGAGAGGTCGTTTATAGCCACCAGCTCAAGCTCGCCTTTTCTTTGCATAATAATTCTTGCTACGGCCCTACCGATTCGGCCGAAGCCGTTAATCCCTACCTTTGTTGCCATTTTGCACTTCTCCTTATTTTCACATTAAAAACGCTGTTTTTTCTGTTTTAAGCCCCTGTTTATAAACTGCTATGGGGTAAACGAGTCAGATACTTTATGAATTTACCGCCCCGCTGTCAAGAATTTATTCCAAATTTGAGAATTCCGCTTGGTAATGCAATTTCAAATGTTTTTAGAAAATTTTACTTGACTTATACAGTTGTAAACTGCAAATTAAGCACCGATAACTATTGAAGAATCATCTAGTCAGGGCAATTCGCGTCGTTTATTAGTAGAGCAGTTAAAATACGTGAAGTGTTTGTTCTGTTTATATAGGAGATTTAAAACATGTATTCGAGAACATTAGTATTACT
>JAFGPJ010000081.1 GCA_016936275.1 Sedimentisphaerales bacterium | reverse complement strand
GTAACCTTCGCCGCCGAGTTCGGACAAATCTTCATCAAGCCTCAATATTATCGAGCCCCTTCGCCGCTGCGAAGCATCAGCAAGATTCAGCCTGAATCCCATCGCCGGGGCCAGAGCATCTATCAGTTTCGCCGCCTCGGTTGCAGCCTTGTTTTCCGCGACAACACGCGTATCCGGCCCGATTTGAAGGTAACTATCATTAACTTCCATCGAGACCGGCTGCGGGATCACGCTTACCGGTTCATCGGATTGCCTGGCCGCCGGACAAACCGCCGTAATTACGGCTAAGATTATTGCTATTTGTACGTTTTTTCTAATCAGCATGATTTACCTCCTGAGATTATAAATGTCGCTATGAGCATCTGAAAATCCCTGTAAAACACAAGCTTTATACCAGATTTCCTTTCAACAGACCACAATATCCCGGCAGAGATCATCGACCTGCATCCATTCTACCCCTTTTGGGGTAAATTGGCTTTGTTTTTTCAACCCGCAGCGCAGGTCTGGGGGCTAACCGGGATTGGCTTTGTATTTCGCCGTCCAAAAACGCTCAAAACCACCAAAATACACATAAACCTTTATCATTATTGAATTAACACTACTTTGCCTAGCCTATTTTAACATTGGGTTTGTTTTTTCAAATTGGTTTTAAAACCCCCAGCAGTGCTGGGGGCTAACCGCAATTGGGTTCGATTGGGTTTGTTTTTTTGTGCCCCGCAAAGCGGTTTTTTCATAACATCCTTTCAAATAGAGGCTTACGTCAATTTGCCCATTCCAAAATTGGCTTTGTTTTTCAAATCGTGTTCTGCCAGACATAGATTCACACTGATTAACACGGTTTTTTTAATCTAAATAAAATAAACGGTTTTCATTGCGAGGCCGAAGGCCGCGGCAATCTTCTATTTTATGAGCAGAATTCAAAGTACCACACTCAAAACACAATTTTCAATGAACTACGAACAACGAACTACCAACTAATCCATTAGTTAACTGTATATTATATCACATAATATGTTAAACACCAAGTAAATTATGAAAAAATCTCCATGAGAAACAACTCATCGACAAAGCGATTCTAGTAAAATCAACTTGCCGTTTCTTCATTATCTACATCTAAACGATTACTTAAGAAATCAATTACGATCTCGTAAGATGTGATATCTGAGACAACAAATTGATCGGAACCGTAAACTACTTGACAATCATCTTCGAAAACTATCGGTAAGTATGTAAATTGAGAACCACTACTACCATCCAAAGTATCTTGAATACCACCAACATAATCGAGAAGTATTTTACCTTTTTCGAAGCATGGAGCTAATAGCGTAACACTCATTCCAACAGGCCCAAAGTACCAAGATCTTCCATCCATAGCCGCAGTAGCAGCCTTTCGCAACCTTATAAATGCTTCGTAATTAGGATGTCTCGGATTACGCAATGAGAAGTGTTCGTCTTTGTATGGGGGATAGCCAGAGACCTTAATGATAATACTTTCACCTGCAAGGGGAGCTGGTTTTGTGGGAAGTATTCCTGGATCGTACGGTAGATATTTCATATCAATAAAAAGTCAAATATGTTATATAGTATTCGTCTCACGTCACATTAATATGTTGTTATTTTCAAATAATATATTCCATGAAGGTCTTTTATCTACATCTCGAAATATAGACATCTTCATTTATTCTAAGAGTAGAAAATTACTTCCCGCAGCATTTCTTGTATTTTTTGCCGCTTCCGCAAGGACATGGATCATTCCGACCAACTTTAAAATTAGAAGCATCCTGTTCCTTAATAGTCACTTTCGGTGTTACAGGCTTTTCTTCATTAGTCAGATAGTATTGGTTCACCACCATCTCAAAATGTTGCGTTAATTCGTTTTTACTCAAATCTCTCCTGCTTAACGCAATTAACTGACCAATAAACATTATAATGAACATCAAGAAAGCATATAACTCAACACGAGTTTTAGGAAGAATGTCGCTAAGCTTAGAAAGCTCGGGTGCTTCTTTCTTAATCTTTTTAACGATTTCCTCTCGGTCTAATTTATGCTTCTTTGCATATTCAAGTATACTTAGAATCTTCTTTAAATCTTCTATACTCTGGTTTTCAACAAAAACCTCAAGTGCTCCGTCGATACTTTTATAAACACCATCAAGAATTTTCGCCATACGACCGCACTTTGGACACGAGACACCACAACCACTAAGATGAATTGTCGCTCCATCACTTACGCCGCCTACAAATTTCGAGTCAAAAACAAATTTGCATTGTTCACAAAAAGCCGGAATCCCAGCCATAGTCATTTACTCCCAAAATATTATTCAATAGTTCTTACTTTAATTATAGCCTTTTCGTAATTCGCATAAAGCTCTCCCAATAGGTGTATAACAAATGCCTCGTCAATCATCTTTAAAATAATATTACCAAACGAGAGCCCGTTTGTCATGGATTATTTGCGAAAGTGGGATTCTGTTTAATACCATTTTTGTCCATGTAATTAGTTTTTGAATTAACTGGTTTCTGGTATGATGTGGGATCGAAAATTACGTCACAGGAAAGGAACGAAATATGGGCCTTATATTACAGAAAAAACAGTTTTTTGGTGTTTTATTTTTTATTGTGCTGGTTTTGGGGGGGATTGGTTCGGCGATAGCTGAGATTGAATTTCCCGGGCCTCAGCCGGGAGTCGCACAGTGCAGAATGGACGGAAGCAAGCTTGTTTTGGGAAACGCCTTGCTCTCATGTCAATGGGATGTCTCCGATGGGCGGTTAAAACCTGAGCGATTTGTCGATAAGCTTGCCGGTGCTGTTATTGACGCCGGACAGGCCGAATGTTTTCAATTGATTCTAGATGAAGGGCGGATTTTGAAAGCTTCCAAGTTGAAAATCTTAGGCAAGCCGGAAATAAAAAATATCGAGCCGGACTTGAAGTCCTGCCGGCTGGGCGAACATTTCGCCGGTAAAGAAATCTTTGCTACACTCGTTTCACTCGATAATAATCTCGAAGTTCTCTGGCGGGCGATACTGCGGGACGGGTCGAATTATGTCAGGCAGGAAATTGCCCTCACGGCGAAGAATACCCCAATCGATATAAAAGAAATCGTGCTGTGGGAATTAGCGACGAAGGCCGAGGTTGCAGGGATTGTGGACGGCTCGCCTGTGGTAGCGGGTAATATGTTCTTTGCATTTGAGAGCCCCTTATCGAAAAGTACGAGCGACTCGAACGGTTTTAAGTGCAGCCTGCCTTATGTAACCAGGCTGGAGCCGGGTGAGCAGCTCTCTTATAGCTCTGTGTTCGGCGTGGTTCCGGAGGGGCAGTTACGACGAGGTTTTTCGTATTACATTGAACGAGAGCGGGTGCATCCCTATCGGCCGTTTTTGCATTACAACAGTTGGTACGATATCGGCTACGGGCCGGAGAAAATCCAGCCCCAGCAGTTCATCGAAGTAGTCGAGCTGTTCGGCAAAGAGTTCATCAAAAAACGCGGGGTGGCGATGCAATCTTTCGTTTTAGACGATGGCTGGGACGACCCGGCCTCGCTGTGGCTGTTTCACGAGGGCTATCCCGATGGATTTACGCCGCTTCGGAGAGCGGTGGAAAAATATGACTCGGTTTTGGGGGCGTGGCTTTCTCCCTTCGGCGGTTACGGCAAGGCAAAAGAGGCAAGGCTCAAGTACGGCAGGGAGCAGGGCTTCGAAACGAACAAGAGCGGTTTTTCACTGGCTGGCAAAAAGTATTTCGGCAGGTTTCGCGATGTGTGTATCAAAATGATTAACGATTACGGCCTGAATTATTTCAAGTTCGACGGCATCGGCGTAGGCGGCAGGCCGGCAGGAACCACCGCCGAATTCGCAAGCGACATGCAGGCCCTGCTACGGCTTATGAGCGAGCTTCGCCGGGCCAGGCCGGATGTGTTTATCAACACCACCACGGGGACGTGGTCTTCGCCGTACTGGCTGTGGCACTGCGATTCGACCTGGCGCTCCGGCCACGACTGGAACAAGCACGGCGCCGGCACGGAACGCCAACAGCAGATTACCTATCGCGACAAGGAGACTTATCACAATGTCGTCAAACGTGCTCCGCTGTATCCATTGAATTCGCTCATGACCCAGGGCGTCATGTTCGCCAATCACGGGCTGCCGAAGGAAAGCGAAGGTCTTACCGAGGATATTCGAGACTTCTTCGCCAGCGGGACTAATTGTCAGGAGTTGTATATAACGCCGGCTTTAATGTCGCCGGAGAACTGGGACGCCCTGGCCGAGGCGGCCAAATGGTCACGCGACAACTCGGACGTGCTGGTTGACACGCACTGGGCAGGCGGCGACCCGGCAGAAGGTGAAATTTACGGCTGGGTGGCATGGTCCAAAAGAAAAGGTATTCTGTCGCTGCGCAATCCGAGCGATAAAACAGGAAGCATCACGCTCGATATCGGCAAAGCATTCGAATTGCCCAACGGTGCGGCGGAAAAATATTCTCTAAAAAGCCCGTGGAAACAGGACGCCGGCGGCAAAGCGATTGTGCTTTCGGCAGGCAAAGAGCACACGTTCGAGCTAAAGCCCTTCGAGGTGCTGGTCTTAGATGCGACGCCTTTATAATCCGGATCGGTGGACCATAGCCCACCATCCGAATCTGGATTCCCGCCTACGCGGGAATGACAAGGTGGGGCAACCCCTCGACTCCGCTCAGAGCCTGCCCTGAGGAATTCGAAGGGGCAGGTCCCACCCTACGAGTACTACGAGCCTGAGTCACGCTATGTCACGAACTGAAATTCGCGGCCAGGCGGAGCATCGTTTCGTAGTTCGTTAGCACTCGGGGCGTGATTTTACGACTGATAGGTGCTGAGGACGGCATCAGGACGAAGCCTTTGCCCCGGCCTGCGGTTCCATCCTTGAGAGACTTTTCGACGAGCTTTTCGAACTCGGCCGGCTCGGTGTTTTCTATGTCGGCAAATTCTATATTTCCGAAAAGGACCAAATCTTTGCCGTACCTTTGGCGGACATACGAAAGCTCCACATCCCCCTGCGGCGGCGGCTCGATAGGATCGATACCGGCGGGATTCATTTCGGCAATATAATCAAGGACGGCACGAATCCTGCCGTGACAGTGAATCCGGGCGAAGCCGCCATGCTTTTGTATCATCTCGACCATCGGGCCGGTGTAACGGACAACGTACTGCTCGAACAGATGCGGCGGCAGGTACGGTTCGGTTGCATATTCCGGCCCGTAGATGCGCCACAGGTGTCCGGGGAATTTTTCTGCCGTCACCTGCGTTCTGGCGTAAATGTGGCGTGAAAGCTTCTCAAGCAGACGATGAAGCAGTTTCTGTTCGGTCAGGGCGACAACCATGAAATCTTCCATGCTGAAAAGATACGCAGCGGCACAAATCGGGTCTTCAGTATCGACCATGACGATGCCGCGATCAGCAAGCTTTTTATCTTCTTCAATCAGCTTGGCAATATCGATCTGTTCGGCGAAAACTTCATCGGGCAACTCCAGATAGACTCTTAAATCGTCAGTGCTTTTGAGCAGGTGCTCCAGCGTCCAGACGGTATCGAGATCGGAGCATCGGCGCGTCAGCGACGTCATTGTTCTGCCGGCAATGTTCAGAGTCACACGCTTGAAGCGGCAGCCATCGGCAAGGAATTTTTCGGTCTTGAAGAATTCACGACGGGCATCGACAGGCTCGTGAGAGCGCGACTTAATGGGGCTTCGCATACGAATCAGGTCGGACTGCTCCTCGGCCAGTTGGAGCAGCGGACGCCAGGATGGATCGTTATAAACGTTGAACTGGTCCGGGTCGAATGGATCGACGTCAAATCCCCCGACTTCGTAGAAATTGACTGCAGGCCGGTCCACCGGTTCGCCTCGTAACGTCGCTATTAGTCTTTCACGTCTTGTCATCATATTCACGGTGCTACATTCTAATCCGGGCTGCAAGAAATGCAAATAAGGATATAGAATAGCTGCAATTGGGCGACAGATATGGTATTGTAGCCAAATTTGGAACCGATAGCGAACTTTACGTATCGTACGGAAGTAGTAGTCCAGATGGCAGAAACGGTAATTAACATAAGAAATATCAGTAAAAGCTTTGGCAAAATCAAGGCCGTGCGCGACCTTAGTTTTTCGGTCGAATCCGGCAGTTGTTTCGGATTTTTAGGTCCAAACGGAGCGGGCAAAACTACCGTTATGAAAATTATCTACGGCAAATGCACCCGAGACAAGAATCCCGACAGCCGAGCGGACATCTTCGGATACGACCCGGCTACGAACGAACTGGCCATCAAATACCTCTCAGGCGTCGTCCAGCAAGAGGATAACCTGGACGATGAGCTAAACGTCATACAGAACCTGATGATATACGCGCGTTTCTATAATATGCCGGTCAAGGTAGCCAAAGAACGCATCGAATATCTGCTGGATTTTCTGGAACTTACCGAAAAGTCGAAATCCAAAATCAAAGACCTTTCCGGGGGAATGAAACGGCGGCTGGTAATCGCCAGAGCACTTCTGAATTCTCCGAGACTGCTGATTCTCGACGAACCCACCACCGGCCTGGATCCGCAGGTGCGTCACCTGATCTGGGACAAAATCCGGCAATTACAGAAACAGGAAACTACCGTCCTGCTGACAACGCACTATATGGAAGAGGCGTACCAGCTTTGCGACCGGCTTCTTATAATGCACAAGGGCCAAAACATCATGGAGGGCAGGCCGGAGCGCTTGTTGAAAGAAAATATGGAACCGTATGTCCTTGAGGTCCGCGACACCGAAGCTGCGGCACAGATTAACCCGGAAAAGCTATCAAATCGTGTCCGGGCTGACCGGGGCCCAGATGTAATGCGTTACTACTCCAGCCAGACCGACTTGCTAAAAGAACTGGCAGCCACCAACCTGAAGGCCGGCAATTATCTCATAAGGCAGACCAATCTTGAAGACGTTTTTTTGAAAGCCACTGGGAGACAGCTTAATGACCGACAGTAAGACACTCCTATACCCGCCTTTACACCGGAGGCTTTACAGCGTCTGGTATCGACACATGCGTGTCTATACGAGGAACATACTGAGCAACGGATTTCCGCCCTTCGTGGAACCGTTTATTTTCCTGGTCGGCGTCGGGCTCGGACTGGGTAAATACATAACTGAGCCGATGGGCGGAGTCAGATACATCGAATTTCTCGGCGCCGGTCTGCTGGTCACCACGGCAATGTTTACATCGGCGTTCGAATGCAGCTTCGGCACATTCATCCGGCTGGAATACGAAAAAGTCTATGACGGGATGCTGGCGGCGCCGATTACCGTCAACAACCTCATCGTCGGCGAAATGCTATGGGCCGGCTCCAAGGGATTATTTTTCTCGTTCGCCGTTTTGTGCATATTATCGGCATTCAAAATCGTCGCCCTGCCTTATGGCCTGCTCGCACCGCTGGTCGGTTTTCTAACCGGCGTAATGTTCGCGGCGCTTTCGCTGCTGGTGACCTCATTCGTAAAAACCATCAACCATTTCAACTTCTATTTCACCGGTTTTATCTCCCCGATTTTTTTCTTTTCGGGCGTTGTTTTTCCGATCGAAAATTTACCCGCGCCCGTACGACCGATCGCCGAATTCGTCCCCCTGACCCATTCAGTCCGATTAGTCAGGTCCGTATGCACAAATGATTATAAGCCTGACCTGCTGCTGGACTTGCTATACATCGCTGTTTTTATACTGGTAGTAGGCTACTTTGCAATACGAAGACTCAGAAAACGGCTGGTGAATTGAGAACCGCCACGAAGCTCTTTTCAAACACCACCGGCATAAATTAAACGATGCCGGGATTAAGCAATTTTTATTCATTTAAATTTGCTCATCCAGGTTAATATCATGCCGTTTCCTGCCGATAAGGTACTCAATCGATAGATGGCTGGACGTGAACCGGCGAGTGATGCGGAGGAACACTCGCCGGTCATGTTTATCCACGCCCCATCATTCTTTCTTCACCACCTTGACCGCTTCATCCTGGCCCGGCCGTACATGGTTTCTTCATTACTTCCGGGGATTTGAACAAACCGCGACCACCCAATAATTGCCATCTGTGAGAAAGATGAGACGGCGACCAATTTAAATGAACCCCTCAAACAGACAAACCGTATAGGTAATTGTATCGGAAAATAATTAAGGAAGTACTCACCATGACGGAAGCACTATTACAACAAAATACCGAATGCTGCACGGGGAATCATAGCGAGCACCTGTGTTATCTTATGTCTCAGGGCTTTCATCTCAGCAACGAGCAGGAATTCAGGGCGTTAATCGAAGATGCGGAGTACAGGTGCGACCACTGCGGCCATCACGCCAAAAGTGATGCTAACCTCTGTGTGCCGATGCATTTGTAGCTACGACAGCTTAACCGATTCGTACTGTCGTGCCTTCGCAAGAGGACAAGACCAACGTCAGATTTAAGGTTCCTGAAACAGGTTTCTCAGCAGCCCTTTTAATACCCCTACAAGATTTACTGTGGTTGTTTATTCTCCAGCAGGCGTTTGATAAGCTCACGCATTTCGCCCATTTGCTCGTTCATACCTTTCATCTGTTCGCGAAGGTTTTGAACTTCCCGCTCCAGGTCGTCTCGTCCACGCTCCCGTGCCGTGCCGGGCTCGCTCCCGCGAAACTCAGTCTCTACATCCCGGAGCTGCTGTTGTAATACATCCAGTTGCATTCGAAGTTCCTGGGCCTGGTCAGGATGACCATCTCCAAGCTCCTGAAGTCTGCGCTCGAGGCGTCGTGCCTGTGCTCTAAGCTCACGCTGATGCGTTTGATTAATATTTTCCCGCCCTCGCGAAGGCGCATCCCGCTCAATCTTCGCTATCGCCTCGTGGATTTCTCGCAATTCAGCATGAAGTTTCTCCGCCCTCTCGGGATTCTCGCCTCCGAGCTCCTTAAGCTCAAGCTCTGTCTGTCGAACTTTTTCTCTCAGTTCCTCCACGTGCCGTATCTGCTCTTCCGGAGGTGCCTCACGTCTAAATTCCATTCTCTGACGGCCAGGGCCATCAAGTTGTTGTCCGAGTTGTCGTCTGACCTGCTGCATTTGTTCATTTAATTCCCGCATTCGCCCGTATAACATATTTGTTTCATCATTCCGGCCGATATTTTGCTCTGCGAGCTTTTGCAGCACCATTTCAGTCTCGCGACCTAATTCCTCAAGTCGACGGAGAATCTCGCGTCGAGGCTCTCGATCCTGCCTCGGGCGCATTTCACGGTCAGGCCGCTGGCCTTCAATTCCACGAAGCTCTTGCTCTAAACGCTCCATTGCCTCTTCCAACTCGCGCAGCTCAGTGCGTAGCGCCTTCGCCTCGTCACTCTCGCCTTTTCCGGACGCCTCAAGTTCCGCGAGTTCCGCCCTGACCTCTTCAAGCCGCGCTCTCAACTGGCGTGCCCGATTCTCCAAATCGCCCCTGCGTTCTGCGAGGACCTGCCTTTCTCGCTGTTCTGCAGGTATCTTTTCATCGCGCTGCGGTGGTTCAAATCTTGCCGGACGCCTTTGAGCAAGTGCAACTCCAACTGTTACGGTTGCCGCAATCATGGTCACGGCCAAGGCCCATCGCACCCCTACTTGCGGAATACTACATTTTTCTTTTACGATTCTGTAAATTCTTTCTTTCATGGGTTTTTCCTTTCCAATAACTGTCGGCATAAAAGCCATTTGTAACTCCGGCGACAAATTAAGAAGTGACTGAGCGTAATCTGTGCCGGCACATCCACCCGCCAGCACCCAGTCGTCACATGCCTGCTCGCTCAACCTTACCATTCGTTTTTTAGACCACCATAGGAGCGGATTCCACGGCAGAACACACACGGCCAGCTCCGCAATTAATCCGCTCACATGATCCCATCGTCTCCAGTGAGCCAGCTCATGACATATCACGTCCACCCAATCGATATGTCTATCCAAATCACCCGGCACAAGCAGGACAGGTGGGCGGTTCCAGCACCATATCATTGGACTGCGCACATCCATGCTGCTGCGGATTTTCAGACCTTTGGTTATGCCGAGTCTTGCTCTTGCAGAATCCGCTGCCGGCCGAATATGCTCGCAGCGGTCGGATTGTGCTCGTCGCAGCAGGCGAATCCCGCCGATAAATGCAATAATAAGCCGCCCGAGCAGTATTAAGGAGGCTATCATCCAGACATACAGCAAGATCAAACGCCACGGAATCTCGACATCCAATAAACTTTTCTCCGCTAATGAGAGATTTGCTGGCACTTCAAGCGCAGCCGGCCGAATTTCGGGCGAGATCAAAATCTCAGGCGTCTCAGCGGTTATTTCTGTTTCGAATGAGGGCAATGCTATCGGCTCATCTACGAGAAGGCCTAATCCGAAGTGTCTGACCAGCACGCTCATTGTCGGCAAAAGAACTGCTGTTATTATCGCAAGAAACAAAACCTGGGATGCCCTGGCCGGCCGACGCCGCAAGAGAAAACTGCCGGCAAGCCCGAATACAGCGAACAGCGTACTCTGCCATACACAATTCCACAATGACAGATCCCTTAAAAAGAGTTCGCGTATCATTTCTCTCTTTCCTTCCGTTTCTGGTTGATCAACTTTTGAAGCTCCCGCAGCTCCTTATCGCTCAGTTCGCCTTCTTCCACGAGCTGGCGGAACAGTAAAAGAGCGTTTCCATCAAACATCCGCTGGACAAACTTGCGCACCGAGCCGGCGCCGGCCTGCTCTCTAGTTCTGGTCGGCAGATATATGTGTTTCCTGCCGTCAACGCGATGCCTGAGCCAGCCGTTCTTTTCAAGCCTTTGCATTGCCGTCAGAACCGTCGTGTATGCCAGATCCTTCTTATGGCACAGCCGCTTCCAGACCTGCCGCACAGTCGCCTCGCCAAGCTCCCAAACGACCTCGATGACCGCACGCTGCAACTGCCCGAAATGATCAAGTGGTTTCCTGCTCATAGTACCAACCTCTCTTTTTGTAAGCCCACTCATTGTTAAATACCTCATTATGAAGTACTACATGCCGTCGTAGATGTCAATAAAAAAATCGAAAATTTTTGAAAATTTTTATTCCTTCCGAGCTTTTAGCTTAAAAATGCTGAAAATAGGCTGGAAAATTGAATAAGGACATCAGATAACAGCGGCAATAAAAAGCAGGAGCACACCGATCGTGGCGGCGGCAAATGTGATTCTCGACCATTTATTATATCTGGCAACATCCGGCTGTTGATCCTCGAACTCATAATAATAATCGTCGTCAGAATCCTGGTTTTCTTTTGGACGCAGGCGTAGCTTTACATAGAAGTGTGCTATGATGGAGATTAGAAAAAGCGGGCCGGCAATGATATAAAGAACTGCTTTCATCGATTCTAATACTTGTCACGAAATGAAAAACTGCTATTCGTAATCATACTCTCATTCGACCTGAGATTCTGCCGGGCCGGACTGAGGCGGCAGCTCGACCTTTCGGCATGCGATCCGTCTTTCCCCGAGCAGATATCCGCCGGCAAATAACTGAAAGCGATACTCTCCGGGACGGGGGAAAACAATTCCCTGTAAATTCATTGCCAGCGTAACGATTTGTTTAACGTTCCCAAAACGTATCGTCCCTCCCCGCTCGAAGATGATTTTCTCCTCCTCCTGGGAATCGAGGAGTCTTATTTTTGCTTCGGTTGTGCCATGCCCATTCGTAAGCTCACAGAAAAAGACGATTTGGGCATGTCTTGCCGGATATCTCGGAGCGTCGATAGTCTGGACAATATCGATAATACTCGACATGCCGGAGACTTTGTCAAAGATAACCCGGTTGCAGGTTATCGCTGATAATAAAATCGGCTGAATATCTGTCATATAGTCAACCGCATAACCTATGTTTCCGAAGCATTTATCTTCTGTTTCATGAGCCGGCCCATTTTGAACTTCACATTTCGTTTGGCCGGGACTGTAACCTGTTCCATGGTTTTCGGATTCTGTGCTGTCCTTGCTGCACGTATTTTCGTCTCAAAAACACCGAAATCCCGAAATTCAAGGCGGTTATTCTTAGCAAGCTCATCGATGATCTCATCGAGAAAATACTGGACGACGGGCTTAACCACGGCCCTTTTGGTATTCGTATTTTCGGCTATTCGGTCGATAACTTCTTTTTTCGTAATCGTCGACATCGCTCACCTCCCGAGTGATTAATTATAACAGTAGCTCAATTCCAACAAGTACACCACGGCAGTCTAACAAATAAAGCCCTTCAAATCAAACACTTTGTTATTATCTCTATATCAGCAGCAGAAAAATTAAGCAACAAAGAACTCGTACTCCCTGCGTTTTTTCCCCGATTATTCAATAGCAAAAAGTTGTCGATAGGCGGACATCCGAAACTGAGGGCAATAGCTGCGTACGAAAAAAGTAACAAAAAGTGGCTTTCTGTCATTAGTATCAGGCTTCTTTCAACCTTAATTTCGGCAGATTATTGAAATTGAGATGAAAATCTGGTATTATTATGCTTGAAGTTTACAGGTGTCTTATAATGATTATTTATCAGAAAAAAACCTGTTATTGATCTTGTATTATTTTTGGGAAGGAGGATTATCATGTTTAAGAAATCGATTTATGCAGCTTCTTTTATTCTGGTGCTGGGTCTGGCTGCGGGCGCGGCGAATGCCGATATTGCAAGCGGCCTTGTAGGATACTACCCTCTTGACGAAGGGGCCGGTGATACCGCCTACGACAAGTCGGGCAACGGGCACGACGGGACTCTCCATAACAACGCAACATGGATTTCGCAGGGACATAAAGGCAGTGGAATTAACCTTGACGGTTCGGCAAACTCGAGGATCGAACTTGGAACCTGGAATCCCGCTGAGGGGACAGGACAACTGTCTTTAGGCATGTGGATAAGGTGGGCAGGCGGAGGCGGTACATATCAAGGTCTGATCGGCAAAAGAGATACATGGCCCGACACGACC
>JAFGPJ010000445.1 GCA_016936275.1 Sedimentisphaerales bacterium | reverse complement strand
TCCCCGGCGGGTGTATTCCTCATAAGATAAACGTCGTATCTATTTTTTAGGACATATTCGGGCGGATCGGAACCCTCAACGGACTCGTATGTAGCCAGCACCAAAGCAGGGTCTTCTTTGCCCCCACCGGTTGATATCATCCCCGAGACGCCAAAGGTTGCTGAAGCAGCGTTGCCATTGGTAATTATAAATTGACTGCCGTCTGATAGAGCGTAACCGGACAGATTGATTGTGCCGGCTACTGTACCGTTCGGATCACGAATTTCCAGCCTGAAATTCCCCAGCGGAATATCCACATCGAACGGATTCGAAAGCTCAATCGCAAAATGATTGTTCGCCGAAATATCCGCAGAAGTCTCGCTGATCCGAAACGCCAGCTCGTTTATGAACGGCTGGGCCTCAAAGCCGAAATATGTCTTCGAGCCAACCGGCAAAACAGTAACCTCCATATTCGGATCGCTTTTATAATGATCCCTAAGGTCAACAATATTGACAGCCAGTTGAGCAGCCAACGGTATGGCGCCAATATAGTTGGGATCGTCAGCCAGAAGTCCTTCTCTTATCGCGGCATATAGTTCATTCACATTGGCGATATTGACGTTAACCATTTTTACGCCGTTCGGATCGATAATCCTGTCCATATTGTAGGTAGTGGTAATATGCCGATATGCATAATTCGGATCAATGCCGCTATAATCGCTGATCCTTGTGAACCACGCGTCCAGCATTCTTCCACCCGACATAACGGGAGTAGACAACGTGTTGAATCTGAAATTCCCTCCCCATTCTTCCAGGCGGGTTTCAATATCGCTGTGGTTCAACAGGAATCTGTTACGAAACTCCAGCTCATCAGAAATATCAAAAGGTGTGTAAGGTCCGTTTGGCTGACCATAAGTCCAAATAACATTATTAGCGTATTCGACCAAATTGTTCGGATCAAGACCATAAAGGGGATTTGCTCTTGCTTTAAGCAAGTCTTCCTCGTCTGCCGGATCAGGAAGATCACAAGGGTCACCCGGCCGGTCGGTCAGGGCCAGAAGATTTATCTGCAACTGACTTGAGCCGCCGATGTCAAACACGGTAAAATTAGGGGCGGTAGAATCAAATTTATAAGCCGTATTGGCATTTAACATTGCCCCGTTATCAACAATTCTGATAGCCGCATAAATGGATCTGCCTTTTTCGCTGCTTATTTCCGGAATAATGACCCATCGCGAATCAGCCACGCCATCGCCGTCAGCATCAGCAACAACCCCCTCATCCATTACCGCGGCATCCTGATATTCCGGCACAACCTCAGCCAGCAATTGCAAATCAGGGCCCAGCTTGTTATAGACATCGCTTATCTGCCGCCATTTATAATCAGTCACGTCCCGATACGGCTCAAAGCTTGCCAGCCAGATGTCGTTAACATCAGGATAGTCGTAATATTCCTGCCCCGTAACTCCGGGAACGTCGAAAGCCAGTTTCTGTGATATCTGCGCAACGACTGTATCGACCGCCAGGTCCAGTTCTTTACTCTCCGATATAGACGATGTTGCCATCTTGTCCACGCGAGATACCATAACAAACAATACACCGACGATAGCCAGCAGGCTGGTTAGGACCACCGTCAGGATCAAAGCCGAGCCATAACATTTATTGCTTGTTATTTGTTGCTCGTGACTTGTCATTTGTATTTCGCTACTCATATCTATGAACTACGAACTATGAACAATGAACTAATCCAAATAAACAATATGGGTGAAGGTCCTGCCTTCCTTTATAATCCCTTTGGAATCGTAAAGCGTAAACGTAAACTTCAGCGCCCTTCCAAGACCCGGAATCATATCAAAATGTTCCTCATCGATCTGGTCTCGCGGATAATTAATGTTATTGATCGCCACACCTCCGTAAGGAGGATAAGGGTACAGGACTCCCGGAAGCGCTACGGGATCAAGCCCAGTCCCATCGGCATTAGGGATAAAATCAGTATCTAACAAAAATCCATCGCCATCGGGATCAACTTCCGGCACCCATCGTCGCTGCGCATCATACCATCCCTGAATTTTAAATTCGCCCACGCCTTCGCATAAAAGCATGTGAATCGAATTAGGATCGGCCGGATCGACCTCGGAACCTCTGGTCTGTACGGTTACGTTGTTCTGGTCCACTGTGACATCGCAAATGACCGAAAGCATATTCGCCTTGACCGCCCAGGGAATCAATTTCCACTCATCCAGAAACATCTTGTCGTATTCATATCGATTGTTCCACAAATACCACAGCGGCTCAGTGAAACTATTAGGATCCCCAATTCCAGCGAGTGCCGGATCAACCGTTAATATATGCTGGTTTCTGACAAGTATCCGCGTTTGTGGTTGTTGCTGAACTGGCCTAATCGAATCGCTAACAGGATTGTTGGAGGGCTTATTTGCAAGCGTATAACAAATCCTGGCAACGTTACCGCGAACCATTGGATTAACCCTATACGAGTGAAAATCACCATTAGCAAAAAACATGATCCGATCGAATCTTTCATATCCGTCAAGGTCATTATCTTTATAACCGGCAGCAAGCACAGGCCTGGCGGCCCATATGACGAAAATTTCTCCATCCTTGCGAAGGCCTTTGAAATCATCTTCAAGCTGGTTGGTAATAGCTCGCAGTTTCTGCATGATTTCAACGTTTGCCATTGCAGTGCGATGAGCGTTAATGCATACTCTAAAGATTACGCCTGCAAAGGACATAACGATAGCCAAAAGCCCAATAGCAACAAGAAGCTCCACCAGCGTAAAACCTTTTTTAGTTCGTAGTTCGTAGTTCATTGTTCGTAGCTCATCTGCTGACAGATTTTTTTAAACCGCTCAACATTTTTGACAGCTCTGTCAAGTTGCTTCTCAGCTCGTTATATCTTCGTTCATCTACATGGCGTTGTTTAACCGATATTTGCAGGAGTGTAACACATTCCATGGCCGAACCTCTCGCGATGTCAATGAAACGACTGAAATCCTTTTTCGTTCGAGCAGATCCTTCAGAAATATTCGACGGAATTGATACAGCGGCTCTGCGTAATTGGCTGATCAATCCGAACATTTCATCTTTTGGGAAATTCTTCGTCAACGTATAAATATTATTAACAAAATCAATTGCTTTTTTATAAACATCAAGTTCTTCAAAATCAAAACCCATTGGACTTACTTTCTATGAACTATGAACTCAAAACTAAAAACTAATAAGTTCCTGATATACAACTATGCAGGGATTTTTACCGCCGCCCACGGGAGGCGGAATCACCCATACCGAATCACCGCCCTGCCATGGCTTGTCCTGGGCAAGAGTGATTTGTTCCGGAAAGGCTGGATCTGCTCCGCGCTCCAGAACTCGATAAATACTGCCGGTGCTGTTTTCAACTATCGTATAACCGTCATTTATAAATGTGATATTATCGGTGAGAGTTATTACATACTCACCAACCACACCGGAAACGCCGACCTGAACCGGAACAGGCCAGGGCATTCCGCCCACATACGCGGTGGTATTGCCCAATTTTCTACAGACGAATACTGTCACCTGCATAACCCGGTTGCCCGCGCCGGAATACACGGGCCTGCATAAGGCGGACCAGTAATATTGCTTTTCTGCCAGCGTTTTTGTCGAAGGATATGCAAACTCATATGCGGGGAATTGTTTGTCGGGAAAAGTACTTACCAATTCAAAACGTGCTTGTTGATTTACTCCTAAATTAGGATCTGAGAAATCGATACCGATCACTCTGATCTTTGCAAACGCCTCATCTGCAACTACCGCCGCGATGCTCCGCTCCGTGGCAATAGTCGAAAAATGAATACCCGTGAGAAACGTGCCGCTGATAAAGACCATCCCCACGGCCAGCGTTCCGACTGCCAGCAAAACCTCGGTTAGAGAAAAACCTCTATATTGACATCTGCTTATCATAAACTTTTCAATCCGGCAAAATCATCGTTCCCGTATAAGAATTTATATAAATCCTGTCCGAAACCGTCGTTGCCAGATAATCCGACCAAGCTCGGCCATTTGCGAGGGCCTGCTCGAATTTGTCCTTTTCGTAAACAATAACAAAACCGTTCCGGCTCGGCTCCGGCCCCAGACTCAGACCGGGCCAGACCGCATCATAATAATCATCCTGGTAGAACTTCCCTGCTCCCGGGGGAACGGCATTTCTGTCAAAACCGTTAAACTTCTGGTCAACCTGCACCTTTTTGTTGAATATATCGTCGTAACTGATATTCGTGTTACTTGGGCTGTCAACGAAACCGTCTTTGTTCCTGGCCCGAACGCCGTGGATAACAAGTTTTCCGCCGGGTGAAAAAATAATCGAAAAAGTAGTAATGTCCGAAACTTCACGGGGCTCGTCAATCAGGGCATTTCTTTCGGCATCGGTAAGCAGCAGCGACGGGTCATCGATGCGAATTTCCTGCTGCGGATTGACCGGATTTGATACGTTACGGTCGGGCACAATAGTCAAATCCACAACACTAACAGATTCGGGCAATTTAATCGGCTTGACGCCCTCGACCGCCCGAAATCCGTATGCCATAATTTTTGGATCGTGCACAATAAAAATCATATACTGGCTGCCTGACAAATCCTGCTGGAAACGTACGCCGGCATAACGTTGTTCTTTTGCAGCGATAGCACGAGCTGATGAGAGAGCGGCGCTTATCAGGGTCTTTGCCCCGCTTTGGGTCTCAAACGAGTTCAAAAGTGCGCGTATCGCCGGCAATCCGAAACCGACAAGCAGCGCTATGGTCGCTATAACAACCGCCAGCTCAGGCAATGTAAGACCAGATTGTTTTGACCTCGTTCTCATTTTTATCTGTTCGTTATATCATCGGCTGTGCCAAAGATTTTGTCGGGTCCGGCGGATACAAACTCCGGGAAACTATCGCCGGGGACATACCGATAGTCCAACGGAGTTCCCCACGGATCGTATATCTCAGGTACCGGCGGCACAGCGCCGCTATCGAAATCGTGCTTTATTAACGAACCACTGACTTTATCCAATATCTTCCGGGAATCCGGAATCGAGTAAAGCTGCCTGTAAAGATCTTCCGAATGAGCCGGAACGTTCGTAAAGTCCTTCACAGGCTGCTGCGGAAAATCGCCCTGGTAATCTCTATATTCTTCCAGCGCACCTTCCAGCAGGGCAAAAGTGCTTTCAACGCCTTTTTCCTTGGACTGATTATCAATACGACCGGCAAGGCCGACTATCATTGTCGCAAGCAGCGCAATTACGGCTAATACAATCAGCATCTCGACGAGACTCAGACCATGCATATATTTGCGAGTTTTCATAATATTGGGCTCGTTTATTTAAACGCTTACATGTCACCCCTTCGACAGGCTCCAGAGCCTGCCCTGAGCGAAGCCAAATGGGGTAAGCTCTGAGCGGAGCGAAGGCTCTACTGTCCAAAATTGCAAATGTCATCGCCCGTCCCGTAAAGACCGTCCGCCCCCGCAGAAATTAATATGTAAGAATCAGGCCTGTAAGGCCAGGGCCTGGCCATAATTTTCGGGTCCCTGATATAGTTATAGAAGGTCTGATACTGATTGTCAGGTCTGCCTAATGGATGCTCTCTGCCGTCGGCCTGCTGTTTTGCCATAACAATAGCATCGTCGTCGGTGACACGGTAAACTTCATTTAATATCTTGCCGGAAGTGTTCGCCTTGTAATAAAGTATTGGCGCACCCGCCTTTTCGTTGACAGTAATCGGCTGGCCCGTAACAGGATCGACTCCCTTGAGAATGGTCAGCTTTTTCGCTCCGAATACATCGCATATCACAAACGTATCAGGATTCAAGGGCCCGACATTAGTTCCAAAAAGATCGGCCAGTTTATACACCCCGACACCCGTACGCTCCAGATAAGGCCCTTTTCTCTCGTCGAAAGTGTCGGGTATGCCATCGCCGTTAGCGTCTCTTGTTTGAGCAGGATCGTATGTCCCTGTGCCGCCCCCTGCATCAAGTCCGTCCGCTCTCCAGGCCGATTTGGGATGAAATCCCAGAAGGTCCCAGCCAAGAAGCGCTTCGGAAAGCTTTTGCGAACCACAATAATCGCTGCCGGGGTTGGGAGGCAACGGCCAGATAGACGGTGGATAATCACCGTCGTCGTTCTTGAAGGCGGCCAGGGCCAGCTCTATTGTGGCAAACTGGGCTTTTTGTTTCGTATCTCTCGCCATCTTTCGCACGACGGTTACAGCCGGCAGAAGCAAACCTACCAGGATCGCTATAATTCCCAGAACGATCAATAACTCTATCATCGTAAGACCTGTTTTTTTACGTTCCACAGCTACTCCTTTTAATTTCCGTTGCCGGCATCAACTTCCTGCTGCTCTATGTAACTTGTCAGGAGCCAGTTATCTGCAAGAATCGCCAAATCGTAGAAATTGATAGTGCCAATACCCTCTAAATCGTCATCCCGGAACAGATTGTACTTGTCGCCGGAGTCCACCTCAAGCAGCCATCTATCAGCTACCTGTTGCAGGTCGTTAGCATCGACAAGACAATCACGATTAAAATCTCCGGCCAAAAAGCCACCACCGTCACAATATAGAACACAATCGATAGAATCCCACCTAACACGATAGAACTCGAAAAATCCGCTTTGC
>JAFGPJ010000444.1 GCA_016936275.1 Sedimentisphaerales bacterium | reverse complement strand
CGCAGAGCGTCGAAATTCTCCTCGAACTGGTTCGCCGATACGATAACGTCGTGACAGCCAATGGCTTTCAACCCGGTTTTTTTATTATAGGTGATAAGCGAGTTACATATTCGCGGGTCCTCATAGCAGAAATACAGCCGGATGCCGTCGTCGCCGTGGTAGCTGACAGTAACGCCATCGATAAAGACCTCGTTAATACGCCGGGCATCGATACCATTGCCGCTTTTTTCATTGCCGGTAATGCGAAAGTCCGCCAATTGAATCCGCCACAGCTCCGCATTTCGATTGTCGCCGCCGCCGGGATGCTGAAGAATAAGCGCGCTTTTGCCCGCAGTATTGACGTTCTTGATGTGCGTCGCCGTGCCGGCTCCTTGTATAAGAACATCGGATTTACTCACAACCAAAGGCTCAGTAATCTCAAACGTCCCCGGCGGCAAACGCACAAGCCCGCCCTCATCAGGCAGCGCATCAATCGCCGCCTGGATGCTCTGATACTGCCCGGCCTCAATCACTGCCCGCGCCCCCGGCAACCTCATACCGCCGGATTCATTTGCCCAGAGATCGCCAGTTGCTATGCAAACAAAGCTCATAATTACCACAAGTAAACTTCTGTGTGCTAGTGTCATTATATTTCTCCTAAATAATAACAATGTGGACTTGTACATTGTACGCTCAGTATCAGTTTAACCTGAACTGGCTAAACAGTCAAAGATTGAAAGTTCGAAAGGCATAATGAAAAATCCGATATTTTCCATTGCTTTTTTAGAAATGCTACAATTCAGATAGAAACTGATCGTCTTAAATGTTGTTGTATTATCTGAGCTTATGTAAGCGAATCTTCTTTTGATTTCGAACACTTAGTGGAATGTTTATAAGCTTCAAGCTCCCATCAACTTGAGATACTGTAACACCTATCAAGTTTCCATGAGAGAGTTCCGCAATTGCACAGCCAACGTATGGTGATAATTCGCCTTCCTTTACAAGTACCTTGAATTCAGGCCACACATCTTTCTCAATCCATTTTACGTTGCCTTGTACGAGAGCTTCTTTAAGGTGGAGTTTCACTCCTTTAATATCCAAATAGAAGTCCCCGATTTCGCGAGACAAATACTTCACATTCATCTTGGTGTCTTGGCTCATCGATTTGATATCCTCTCGATCCACAATCGCGCTGAGCATAGTTTGATTTATTCTTTGGATCAGGTCTTGAATTGTCTTACAAGCATTATCAGACTTGCCATCAACTTTGCGAATACGTGATCGTTTTGTGAGCTTGTTTCGAATTTGTTCTGGGATTTGCTCATTTGGATTTAATGCAATATGAGGCCCATCAACCCAATTCAGGGTCTTTTGTTTAAAGAAAAAACCTGGCGGAAAATGAATGTGCTGAAATCCTTCCATGGGATTTTTCCAAGGAATCAAACTGAACAAATCTACACCGTGAGCCTTAGCCTTCTTAATAGCTGGTTCCGTATAGCCACTCGCAGAGACTATTGCCTTGTGACTGATATCCGACATATCATTGAGCTTTGCCCAAAGTTGCTCAACGTGAGTTGCATCGAGAGGACGCGAGTGTTTTTTTACCTCAATTCCCTTGAAAGCTGAGACTGATCCATCATTATCTTTATAGGTGACAGTTACATCAACATCCCGACGTTTATCAATACTTGTGTCATGGACGAAATCACCCAGTATAATCTCAACACTTTCTAGCGTAGAGACTGAAGTAAGGAGACCTACTAAATAGTGAACGTCTGTAGCAGAAAGCATCAGCTTCATCACACCTCTATAAAGTGCAAAACTTTCTGATTCAGAAGTTGTAAACTAGTAGTACTTGCACCAATTTATTTATCAGCCAATACACATTTTGGCTGCATCGATAACGTTTTCTACTGTGATGCCGAACTTCTCCATGCAGACTTTGCCGGGCGCCGAAGCGCCGAACGACGACATTCCGATGAAGATGCCTTTGTCGCCGAGATATTTGTGCCAGCCCTGTTCGACGCCGGCCTCGATTGCGACTCTTGCCCTCACGGCCGGCGGAATTACGGAATCTTTGTATTCCCGGCTTTGCTTTTCGAACAATTCCCAGCACGGCATGCTGACCACCTGAGCGGCGATATTTTCTTTTGCAAGAGCTTCGGCGGCACTTAGAGCAACCGATACTTCCGAGCCGGTCGCCAATAGCAAAACATCCGGTCTATCGGTGGCCAGGAGTACATAAGCGCCTTTGTTCAGATTTGTTGCTGAGCCGTATTTGTCCTGATCCAGCACAGGCAATCCCTGCCGGGTCAACAGCAGTGCCACCGGCCCATCGCGATGCTCCAGTGCGTATTTCCACGCCTGAGCGGTTTCGTTTGCGTCAGCAGGCCGGAAGACCAGCAGATTCGGTATTGCCCGCAGGGCGGCGAAATGCTCCACCGGCTGATGGGTCGGACCGTCTTCGCCGATGCCGATGCTGTCGTGCGTAAAGACGAATATGGTTGGGTACTTCGATAAGGCCGCAACGCGGACTGCGCCCCGCATGTAATCGCTGAAGACCAGGAATGTCCCGCCGTACGCGCGGGCAAGACCGCTTACAGAAATCCCGTTCATAATCGCCCCCATGCCGTGCTCTCGAATCCCGAAACGCAGGTACCTGCCGTCCCATACATCCTTTTGGAAATCCTTAGCATCGGGCCAGCGGGTATTGTTCGAAGGCGTAAGATCCGCCGAGCCGCCCAAAATCAGCGGCAGTCTCGGCATCAATTCGGCCAGAACTTTGCCGGACGCCTTGCGTGTCGCTACAGAACTACCCGCTTCGAAGGCCGGCAGGACTTCATTGAGGTTCACGGGCAGTTTTCCCTCTACGGCATCTTTGAACTCGACCGCAAGCTCAGGATAGATCTCGAAATACTTGACTAACAGCTTGTTCCATTTCGCCTCTTCTCTGGCGCCCTTCTTGCGGATTTTCCCCATATGGGCCCGGACATCATCAGGGACATGGAAGCTCTTTTCGGGGTCCCAGCCGAACTTTTGCTTAATCAGCCTGATTTCATCCTCGCCCAAAGGCGCGCCGTGCGCCTCAGCGGTGTCCTGCATGTTCGGACTGCCGTATGCGATATGGGTACGAAGCTTGATTAGCGTCGGCCGCTGCTTTTCTTTGCGGGCGTTTTTCAACGCCTTTTCGAACAAGGCCATATCGTTGCCGTCACCTTCGACTACGCGGACGTTCCAGCCGTATGCTTTGAAGCGTTTGGCCCGGTCTTCGGTGAATGAAAGGTCCGTCTTGCCGTCGATGCTG
>JAFGPJ010000443.1 GCA_016936275.1 Sedimentisphaerales bacterium | reverse complement strand
ACCTTTCCAGGGACTGTTGGGATCGGCCTCATTGATTCCATCGATTCGCCAATAGTATGTCGTTCCCGGAACAAGACCATCGGGATAAGGATACCCCACAAAACCGGCATAGATTTCTGTTAAGCTCTGATTGCCTCGGAATGTTTCGCTTTCATGTATGCCTTCGTTGACTTCGTCAAAGTTGTCACCCAGGTACACATCATGAGAAACGGCAAGATCACCCGCTTGCCACGAAAGGGCCACCCACGTTTGCGTAATTAAGGTGCTGTCTGCCGGATTTGGACTGCGGGCGAGTGGATTGTCGCTGGCAACGTATTTAAGGTACCAGTTGTTAATCCATTCACTTATAACTTCGCCTCGCGGGTTATTGTCTTGATAGTATGTCTGGAAGAAAACGCCTATGCGACCACCCGTTGCTGAATTGTGAAGGATAACGGGCTCAGCTCTATTTCCGTCGGCGGCTAAAGCAAGAATCAGTTCCGCATACCAATTGCCTTCAAGTGAATCGATGTGGATTGCGCGGTACGTTTGGAAATTAGTCAAGGATGGAGTGTATTGCTGACCTTCGGCTGTTACAGTAACGGGCGTATTGTCGTCCCACATGTCCATGCTTGAAATGTCCATGATATTTGGTAATCCTTCCACACCATTATTTCCAGCAGTGCCGACATAAAATATCCAGTCGCCGGTATTAATGATACAATTACCATCATCCAGGAACAACTCAGCCAATGAGCCGTCAGGCTGTGCATTACCACCAGGATAGATAGAGGCTGGGAATACTCCGCACAGAATTAAAAGGTCTGATACACCATCACCTGTATGGTCTGCTACCCAATCTGCAAGAGCTTCTTGTTCGTTTGCTGTGAAAAGTGTAACAGGAACAGTCGTTACGTTGTTAGCAATTTCTTGCATCTCGCGGTTAGCCGCAGTCTGCGACCACCAGTTTGCTTGTGTCGAAATTGCTATGTCAGAAGCTGTAGCCATCGGGCAAAGTGAGATAGCGACTATGAATGATAATACTATATTTTTCATTTTTATTTCATCCTGATTTAATTGAAAACTGATAGGAAATTTCTCTCTGACCACGTGATAGAACGACCGAAAATGATTTCGGCTTCATTTTTGCTGCACTTCACACGTATCTGACGGGATTTATTCATTCCAGCACGACATTACCTCCTTCCGGCCTTTCCCATACCCGATAGGAGCGGTTAATAAGGACTTAGAAACCAGCAATGAATGTAAAACTACCCTCTGCCGAGATCCGATAGTCCATAAAAATCTCAATTCTATTTATATCAAACCAAGCACGGATATGTCAAGAATAATTAGGAATGTAAAGGACTTGATTTCCAGGCTAAGTATGGTTGTTTCCGCCGGTGTATTCTGGTACGAGTTCCTTTAATTTCAGGACAATTTCACAGTAGGTTTGAGTTTTTGCTATATCGACCAGTCCATCTATACCAGCACGAAGTCTTTCTCGATCCATCGGAATATTCTTCCATATACTGATTTTGGGATGCCTTGTACGCTGCATATCTTCGCCCTCTATCGAAAGCTCCTCGAAGAGCTTTTCGCCGGACCTTGGGCCAGTGAAAAGCATTTCAATATCTTCGCCGGGTCGAAAGCCGCTGAGCGTAATAAGCTCCCTGGCAAGGTCTACGATTTTGACCGGCTCACCCATATCAAGCACAAAAATCTCTCCGCCTTTTCCCATCGATGCGGCCTGCAAAACAAGCTGGCTTGCCTCTTGTACGGTCATAAAGTATCGCTTCATGTCGGGATGCGTTACAGTGACGGGGCCTCCTTCGGCAATTTGTTTCTTAAAGATTGGCACAACCGAGCCGTCGGAGCCGAGAACATTGCCGAACCTTACAGTTACAAAGAGCGTCTGGCTGGTTCTGCTGAGGTCCTGAATATACATCTCTGCAATCCGTTTGGATGCACCCATTATGCTCGTCGGATTAACAGCTTTGTCCGTACTGATCATCACAAAGTTAGTAGCGCCGTAATTGTCCGCGACATCGGCTACAATTTGCGTGCCAACGATATTATTTTTAATGGCTTCACCGGCATTAAGCTCCATAAACGGTACATGCTTATGAGCAGCGGCGTGAATAACAACCTGTGGTTTATATTCTCTAAAAACTTCATCCACGCGGGTCTTGTCTGTAATATTACAGACAATAGCTTTGATGCTAACATCTGCAAATTTATTATTTAATTCCCGCTCGATATAAAAGAGCGGATTTTCTGCCTGCTCGATTAGTAAAAGCAGCTTCGGATTGTAGTTACACAACTGCCGGCACATTTCCGAACCGATAGAGCCACCGGCACCGGTTACCAGAATAACCTTGTCCCTGGCGAAAGCTTCTATCAGGTCCGTATCGAGCTTTACAGCTTCTCTGCCCAATAAATCGTTAATATCAACGTCTCGGATATGAGAGACACGAAGCTTGCCGGAGGCAATATCTGTGATTGAAGGAACGGTACGAAAACGGATTTTGGCCCCTTCACATACCTGGATTACACGTCTTAGCTGTTGAGGGCTTGCTGAAGGCATTGCGATGGCAATCTCTTCTATTTTATGTTCTTCGCAGATTTTAGGCAGTTGTTCAACAGTACCGAGAACTGGTATCCCGTGGATGTGTGTGCCCTGTTTGGCGGAATCATCGTCAATCAAGCCGACAACATCATATTGAGTCACGGGCATGCGGAGGATTTCCCGCAGCAGCGCTTCGCCGGCATTAGCTGCACCAACTATTAGAAACCGCTTCAACCGACCAGCTTCGGCCGTGCGGAATTCCTCAAAATACAGCCGGATAATAATCCGCAATCCGCCAAGCATAAAAACCGTGGCAAACATATCGGCTATACATACACCTTCGGCAGGTCTTTCCATACCTGATGGTAAACTGGTACGAACAGCAGGAAAGTTACCTATTATAAACCATAAAACAACGATAATAAAAGTGCTGACAAGTGACGCCCCGAATATCCCGAGAAGGTCCGATATCCCGACATATCGCCACCAGCCGCGGTACTGTTTAAACAGACCGAAGACTGGCAGTTTTATGACAAGAAAAAACATCAGTAACGCGGGATACAATTCAAGCCATTCCATTCTGAACTGCATGTTCTGAACTACGAGAAATGAGAGAATCAAAGAAACGGCGAATGCAATTATATGGGCAAGGACAATTAACGGCCTGCGAACACGAAGCAGTAAAGAAGCCGGTGGGGTGGAAAATTCCGTCACTTTCTGATCTTGGCTGTTCGGCTTTATATTCGTGTCTGTCTCTGGCATATTCTCTCGGCACATCAGTTACGATTTGTCCGGCAGACCCCAATATTAGTTCAATTAGTAAGATAAGCTATTGTCAAGAAGATGATTCACCCGGCTTCGATTCAGATTCAGACGACGGCGGTTCTTCCTTCGGCAGCAATTCGCTAACGGTCGGTTCAGCTTCTGCTTGGTCGAATTGCATATATATATCCTCAAAAGCAGTATTGTCCACCATTTTGCGCATAAGCGAATAGATTATGGTGTTGGCGGAGAAATAAAAGCTGATGATGAAAGAAACCACCAATCCGACAACAACCAGCAAGAACAGGTACACCAAAAAGGCTGCTACTGATTCCGTCCAGTTAGTTGTTAGCGTATCGGAGGAACCAAGTAAATACCTAAATTCGGGTTTAGGCCAGATTGCTACAAGTTTATTGACTTCTTTACTATTATCTACCCAGAGGCTGAGCTGCATTAGCCAGCGGGTAATCCAGAGTGACAAAAATGCGAAAAATCGAACGAACGTGTAACAAATCGAACCATAGATCGCAGCTATGACAGTATAAATAGCCATCCGCCATGGCTTGGCATATACATAACTAAATGAGCGGCTTATAGCATCAAAGCTATCGGAGCCATCATAAGCCACAGCAGGGAACATCAAGTTGAATCCGGCAACAGCACCTATTACAATGACGGCTAACAACGATCCTGCGAACAAAGCCATTGGCATACCGAGGCCTACTATTAATTCTCCTACTCGTGGAATATTACCTGCCAGACCAATCAGTAACACAAAAAGACCGATGAAAATAATTATGCCGACCGGTGCCAGGGGGGCCGTGAAAAAACTTGTAAATTTCTTTGTGCTATATCGCAGTGCTTCGGCCAAGCCGGGCTTTTCACCCCTGGCGAATTGAAGTGCGGCGATCCGGCATATTGCGCCACCGGCAATAGACATTACCGCAAGTTCGATAGCGAAGAAGACGAGGCAATAGACAGTGTGGTATAGAAGAGCCCATCCTATAGCTTTGAAAAAATCAGTTATGTTATTGAGAACCCCCTCGATAACACTTTTGGTATCGGGTATTAATAGTACTGAATCTACGGCGCCCTGGAATTTTTTTGCTGAGAAGTGCCAAAGTGTAGAAAATACACCTACACTTTCACCTTCTTCCTTCCAGGTTTCGATGAACGATGTTAGTTCACTGGAATCGGCCATATTCATATAAACATCCAGTTCTGTAAGTTGGATTTGTGTGCCTGTAGTAGTAACAACAGGTTTGCTAAAGTCCATAATCCAACCGGCAAGACATATGACGGCTAATGCAATAGAAGTAATGATTAATTTTGTAGGTTGAATGGACATACGGAATGTCTGGAAGATTTTTGGGAAGATAAGATCATCGGAAAATTGAGAGGATTCTTTGCTGCTGACCATTTTGCTTCCTTTCAAGATGACTAAAATTGCCGTTGGATAAGTATAGAGCGAATAGGAATATATATAATGTATTGTCGGTCGATTTCAAGCAATTTTATAAGATTTTATCCCTGAAAACCACTGTTTACATCATGTCAGGAGGTGCCGGTGTGGTTTCAGTTGGTTCTTCGGATTCCTGTGACTGATCAGTAGATATTATTTTATATTCAGCATCCAGCCATACACCCAAGTCTATGTATTTACACCGCTGGGAGCAAAAAGGAAAGAATTTTGCTTCTTCCGATTTTTCTGTAAGTGATGCCTTGACAATCTTATTACAGATAGGACATCTATGCTTCATATAAATGTTTATTCTTCTGACTCCGTTGCGAGCCCCTGCTCCAGCAATCGGGCGTATTCAACGCAATATCTGGCCCAGGGTTGAGCTTCAAGACGGGCCTTGGATATTGGCTTACCGGTGCCCTCGCAAATACCGTATGTTTTGTTCTCAATACGTCCCAACGCTAAATCAATTTCTCGAAGCAGCTTCCTCTCACTATCCATCAATCCCAGGGCAAATTCCTGTTCGTAGTTATCTGTTCCAAGGTCAGCCATGTGGATCGGCATACTTGATAAATCTCCACTCGCATCCAAACGGGATTTCTTTAGAGCCTCATCCTCAAATTCGGAAACATTTCTCAGAATTTCTCTTCGTTTCTCCAGTAACAATTCTTTGAAATGCTTGGCTTCGGCATTTAATATTCCGCGTTTTTTTCTTCTTGTTGAGCTTACTTGTGCTCTGGAAGTCTTTTTCCGTTTTTGAGCCACTTCTTTGTCACCTTTCTTATATTCGAGACCATTTATGCATCTACAAGAGTGAGAATTATAACGTCTCAGAGCATATCAGGTATATCGTTATTATATCGAAGAACTAAATTCAAATCGGAGAGTATAGACAAGCGAAGAAGATTATTCAAGCTAAATCACAAAATAACTGTTAAATTCTTGCGAAATATGTATTTACGGTTCAGAACCACGCGATTCATAGTTGATTTGTTTGCCATTTTTAGCATATTTACCTAAAGGAATAAAAAAGCTTTCTTGTCCGACCTTGCCGGCAAAAATATCAACTTTAAATATTTCTTTGATTTTCTCGGGCAAGAAAACGGTTTTGGTCTTGCCGAAATGGTAACTACTGTCGGTACCGAGAAGTAAAATTTCGTCACAGTATTGGGCCGCCAGATTGATATCGTGTGTTACGGCAATAATTGTTTTGCCTTTTTCAACTTGTGCTGTTTTGAGCAAATCGTATATACCGACCTGGTGTTTCAGATCCAGAAAGTTTGTTGGCTCGTCTAAAAGCATAATCAGGCTGTTTTGGGCGAGCGCCCTGGCGATAAATACCCGCTGTCGCTCGCCGCTGCTTAAACTTGTAAGAGGGCGGGAAGCAAACTGGGCCGTATCCGTTGATTTCAGTGCATCATCCACAATTTCTCTGTCGGCCTGCCTCTCAAATCCCATTGGACTATAATAAGGTGTCCTTGCCATTAAAACCGTTTCCATGACCGAAAAGCCAAAGATCGGCACGAATTCCTGCCTGACAACCGCCACTTTTTCAGCAAGAGCTTGAGTGCCGTATGATCCTATTGGCTTTGAATCAATCCTGATCATGCCCGACTTCGGTCTCAGGACCTGACACATCAGGTTGAGCAGCGTACTCTTTCCGGCTCCGTTCGGTCCGACTATTGCTATGAATGCCCCCTGAGCAACTTCAAAGCTCATATCTTTCAGAATTATGGATTCTGAGATATAGCCGAAACTTAGATTTTCAACTTCTATAATACCGCTCATTTCAACCAGCTTACTTTTCTACTGTATTTGACCAGTAAAATCAGGAAGAAAGGCCCACCAATAATGGCCGTGACGACACCGACAGGCAACTGTGCGGGAGCAACGATAATGCGGGCCAGCGTATCAGCGACGATCAGGAATATTGCCCCAACAATGCCGCTCAGCGGAATTAATTGGCGATGGTCGGGGCCGAATATCAACCTGATTCCATGCGGCACGACAAGCCCGACAAATCCGATCAATCCGCTCAGGCTGACTGCGACGGCGGTGATCCCCGCTGCAATTCCAAAAGCAATTGTCCGCGTTTTAAAGATATTAACGCCCATAATCCGGGCATCGTCGGCGCCGAAACTTAAAGCATTTAACTGCGGACTGATATGGAACAATGCTGCAATTCCTCCTATCACACATCCGGCACTAATCCATAGGGCAAGAAAATCTCCCTCCGTCATGTTGCCCATCAGCCAGAATATCGTCGCATAAACCTGGTCCGATTTCGCTATCGACGTCAAAAACATCATTAGAGCTGAAAAAAAAGCATTGACCACAACCCCTGCGAGCAGCAGACCCGTCACATGAAACTTTCCCGTCAGCCGACCAATGAACCACACGAGCCAGACCGTTCCCAAAGCTCCTGCAAATGCAAAAACTGCAATGGGCGAGCGCCCCCAAAGCGTCCAGTTAAAGCCGCTGATAACAGCGATAACCGCCCCCAAACCGGCTCCGCTCGATATACCCAGGATATAAGGATCTGCAAGAGGATTCCGCAGAAGAACCTGAAACACGGCTCCTGCACACGCCAGCGCTGCTCCTACTAAGCCGGCGAGAATTATTCGAGGCAGCCTGATCCTAACGAAAATTTCATAGTCGGGATTTACCGATGCCTGTGAGCCGCTCCCGGAAAATACTGCCTTCAACGAAACGGTCTCGGTCCCGATTATTGAGCACGCAAACATAACCGTAATAAGTAGTAGAAGGGCCAATCCGATGTTTATGGTCAGCCTTTTTGGCGTCAATAATTGTTTCATTTTTCGATGGTTTTAAAAAGTTCCGGCCTTAAACATCTGGCGATTGTCTCCATGCCCTCGTGTAGTCGCGGCCCAAGACGTGAGACTGTATCGCCGTCAATTACATATACTCGGTTGCTTGCTACAGCAGGCAGATACTGATATTTACTCCAATATTGCAATGCCCTGTCTCGCTGGCCTTTGATGTCATCCGAGTCCATTGATTCAATTATTACGTCTGCATCACAGGCTATAACCTGCTCAGAGCCAATCGGAGGGTATTTATGCACCGTCTGACCGATTGCATTTTCACCGCCCGCCAGTTCGATCATTTCGTTGACAAATGTGTCTCTTCCGGCAACCCGCAGAGGCTCTCTCTGCACTACCCAAAGCACCCTGACTTTGGCCTCGTTACTGACCAGCGTAGCGAGTTGCTTCAACTTCGTTTTGATAAGACTTATCAATTCATCTGCCTGTTGCTGCTTGTTTGTTGCTATTCCAATTTTGTCTATTGCGAGAAAAAGATCGCCGACCTTTTCAATATTAACGGTAAGATTGTTATAGCCGATTCGTCTCAAACGCTCAGCAAGATCCTTCTGCTGCTGAAAACCAAGTGTAATCACCAGGTTTGGTCTTGCAGCCACTACGGCCTCTATATTAGGCTGCCAGAACGTGCCGACCTTCGGTTTTGCTGTGGCTTCCGGCGGATAATCGCTATCAAGCGTGACGCCAACAATTTCATCATCCAGCCCAATTGCAAAAAGAATTTCCGTAAGATTCGGAGCTAAAGATACAATTCTATCGAACTTAACCGGTGGGGGAGCACCACCATTATCTTGGTCCTGCCTGGAATTAAATATGGTAGCTCCGATGACCATCCAGCACGATATTACCAATAATAACCACCACCACTTATTCATTAGGTTCTCTTGAACTGCTTTTCCAGATCGCTTATTGAAAATTTTATCGTTGTAGGTCTGCCGTGCGGACAGCGACTTGCCGACTCGGCATTTTGCTTGTCCGCAAGCATTTGTTCAATTTCGCCATCGGTCAGTTTCTGGCCTGCTTTGATTGCGGCCTTACATGCAGCCATATTCAAAACTTCGTCGAGTAAGCTTTCAGCGTCAAGCTCCGCATCTTTGTGTTCGAGTAAGTCTATCAAATCCTGAATAAAATCGACCGGTTGCACATTCGACAGCAGGCTTGGAAATGCCTGGACAGCCATTGTCCTGGGACCGAACGGAACCAGTTCGATTCCCAGTTTATCCGTCAGCTCGACATTGGCCTTCAGGGCCTCCGCTCCGGAGACTGTGACCTCGAAACTCTCAGGAATCAACAATCGCTGCGACTGGAGTTTGCTTTCCCGTATCCGCCTGCACAAATCTTCATATATGATGCTCTCATGAAGCGCGTGCTGATCTATTATAACGAATCCATCTTCGGTTTGTGCCACGATGAAACTATCATGTATTTGCATGAATTTTCTATCGTATTGAACGGATTTCTCGCGTGATAAGGCATGTACTTTACCCGAAGTCGTTGAGCGAAATCCCAGTTGCTGCTGTATTTGGGCCGGTCTATGCTTTCTGAAGAACTCAGCCATTGCATCGGCAATTCTGCTGTCCCGTACTGGAGGTGAACGTCTATATGTGCTTTCTGTGTGTTGTATTTCCGGCAGCTTGCCCGGCATCTCAAGATTCGTTCCCAGCAGCTTTTCACGCATGGCTCCGAGAATCTGCGAATGAACCAGATTGGCGTTATAGAAACGCACCTCAATTTTCGTTGGATGCACGTTAACATCATAGTTTTCGAAGGGCATTTTAATGAACAAAAAAACGACGGGAAACCGGTTCGGTTCCAAAAGCCCGCGATATGCTTCTTTTATGGCATGTGAGATGAATTTGTCCCGGATGAATCGGCCGTTCAAAAATACGTATTGGAACCGGTTGTTTGTCCGCGAAATAAGAGGTTTGCCCATCAGGGCATGAATATGTAATCCTTTTTCCCTGCTTTCTGCCTCAATCAAGTTCTCAGAAACGTCATTCGCGGGTATCGGAAACAGTTCAGCAATGCGCCGGCGAAGACCATCTTTGTCCGACAGATGATAGAGTTCTTTGCTGTTGCGTATCAGCATCAAATCCAAATTCTCGTTCGCAAGTGCTGTGCGGGTAAATTGTTCGGTGATATGGCCCATTTCGGTGTTTGCGGTTTTTAGAAATTTACGCCGGGCCGGCAGCTTGTAGAAAATATCTCTTATCTGGATAGTCGTGCCGTAATCGGCGCTGCATGGGCTGATGTTCCCCTTATCTCCGCAGTCAATCTCTATGCAGTTAGCGCCGGTTGAATCCTTAGCCCGGCTGACAGCACGAATTTGTGCTATCGAAGCGATACTTGCCAGTGCCTCTCCTCTAAAGCCGAGCGTCGATATGCCGTGCAGGTCGGCACTGGTTTTGATTTTGCTGGTACTGTGAGGCTCAAACGCTTGTGCCAAATCCTCTGTATTCATTCCGCAGCCGTTATCGGTGATGGATATGAGCTTTTT